>JAJBVE010000025.1 GCA_020859995.1 Clostridiales bacterium | reverse complement strand
AAGGCTCCCGAGCCGATCAGGCAGACGGTGAAGGCTCCCGAGCCGATCAGGCAGATGCCGGAGGCACCCGAACTGCCTGGCCAGACACAGAAAACTCCCAATGAGCTTGCCGCGGCCGCCCGCAGTCTGATGCAGCAGTATCCGGTCCAGAAGCTTGTGGTATCCATGGGCAGCCTGGGCGCGCTTTTTGCGGCTGCAGATGAGACCGTATACGCGGAAGGGCTGAAAGTGCCTGTCGGGAATACCGCCGGTGCCGGAGACAGTGTCGTCGCTGCTCTCGCCGTCGCGGAGGAACGGGGGCTCTCTCTAAATGAGACGGTTTCTCTTGCCATGGCAACAGGCGCGGCCAATGTGATGTGTGACGGTACCCAGGCGGCGGAGGCTGATGTAATTTATGAGTTGGCTGCGAAGGTGGTCAGCCGCAGATTATCATAATCGCAAAGATAGAAGGGGATCTTCCATGGAACAATATCAGGGAAAAACAGTTTATCCTAAAATCGCCATCGGAACCGTATTTCTTTACCATAAAAAGGGAGCGCCGGTGCGGAAACAGCACATCGACGACCCGGCGGCGGAAATTGCCCGCTTTCACCAGGCAAAAGAAGTTGCGCTCTCCCATCTGGACGCGATTTATCAAAAGGCGGAAAAGCAAGTCGGCAAAGATGACGCGGCTATCTTCCAGTTCCATAAGATGATGATGGAGGATGAAAACTATCTGGAATCTGTCTGCAATATCATTCGGAAGGAAAAAGTAAATGCGGAGTATGCGGTTGCGGCAACAGGCGAATCTTTTGCCGGGATGTTCGCGCAGATGGACGATGCCTATATGCAGGCGCGCGCCGCGGATGTAAAGGACATTTCCGGGCGGCTTGTCGCGGTGCTTAGTGCCTCCGGGAAAGAAACGGGAGTTTCAGATACTCTCACCGCAGAGTCCCAATGCGCAGATTCACACGGCACAGACAGGCAGGACGCAGATAGGCTGAGCGCAGATAAGCTGGGTGCAGATAAGCTGGGTGCAGATACACAATGTGCAAATCTGCGCGGTTCAGATCTGCGCGCCCTGACATCGCCGGTCATTCTGATGGCGGATGATCTGTCGCCCAGCGAGACGGTACAGCTGGACAAATCCAAAATTCTGGCTTTCGTAACCCGCCAGGGTTCTGCCAATTCTCACACAGCCATTCTCGCGCGCACGATGAAGATCCCCGCCGTGACCGGCATCGGCATTCAGGATACATGGGCGGGAAAAACAGCGATCATCGACGGCCATACCGGCATTGTGATTCTCGACCCGGACCCTGAAACTCTGGAGCAAATGACCGCGAAAATGCAGGAGGATGAGAAAAAGCAGCTGCTTCTGCAAAAGTTCCGCGGAAAAGAGACCGTCACCAGAAGCGGACGGAAAATTCATCTGTATGCCAACATCGGCAGCGTCTCCGACATCGCGCAGGTACTGGAAAATGACGGCGAAGGAATCGGCCTGTTCCGGAGCGAATTTCTTTATCTTGAAGCCAAAGACTATCCGACCGAAGAAGCACAGTTTACAGCTTACAAAATGGCTGCCCAGAAGATGGGCGGCAAAAAAGTCATTATCCGCACGGTGGACATCGGAGCAGATAAGCAGGCGGACTATTTCCATCTGGAAAAGGAGGCCAACCCGGCCATGGGCTACCGCGCCATCCGCATCTGCCTGGACAGACAGGACATCTTCCGCACGCAGCTGCGCGCCCTGCTGCGCGCGAGCGCTTTCGGAAACATTTCCATCATGTTCCCCATGATCATCTCCGTGCAGGAGGTTCTGGTGAGCAAACGCATCCTGGAAGAAGAGAAAGCCCGGCTGCGGGAGGCCTCGATCCCTTATAAAGACGTAGAGGTTGGAATTATGATTGAGACGCCGGCTGCCGTCTGGATCAGCGAAGAGCTGGCAAGGGAAGTAGATTTTTTCAGCATCGGCACCAATGACCTGACCCAGTATATGCTTGCGGCCGACCGGCAGAATCCCAGACTGGACGGCATTTATGACCCCCGCCACCCTGCCGTACTGCGGGCCATACAGACGGTGATTGAAAATGGTCACAAAGGCGGCGCCTGGGTCGGCATCTGCGGAGAGCTTGGCGCAGACACCACATTGACAAAAACCTTTCTGGAAATGGGGATTGATGAGCTGTCTGTGTCTCCTTCCCTTTTGCTTCCGGTAAGAGAGACTGTACGGAATCTGGACTAAGAAGCGGTCACTGAAAATTCTTATGCAGCCCTCTGTGAAAAAACTTATTTTTTCCCTTCCATTCATGCGTAAAACATGATACTTTAATAAGACAAGGTTTTACAGTGATGACAGACACGGCTGTGAAAAGCCGCCTGTCTCAGTCTGCGCGCCGTACAATGAGCAGCGACAGATGTTGTTTTTCATCTTTTATTAAAATCAGGAGGAACTTTATTATGAATCGGGATCTGAAATCTCTGATCAGTCAGATGACCCTTGAAGAAAAGGCCGGCATGTGCTCCGGGCTGGACTTCTGGCATTTAAAAGGAGTGGAACGGCTCGGCATTCCGAGTGTGATGGTCAGCGACGGCCCTCACGGACTGCGCAAGCAGGATGATCAGGCGGATCATCTTGGCATCAACGAGAGCATCAAAGCGGTCTGTTTCCCGGCAGGCTGCCTGACGGCGTGCTCATTTGACCGGGAGCTGCTGCGTACGCTTGGAGACGCGATCGGCAAGGAGGCACAGGCCAATGACCTTTCGGTGGTGCTCGGACCGGCCGTCAACATCAAACGTTCTCCGCTGTGCGGGCGCAATTTTGAATATTATTCGGAGGATCCGTATCTCGCGGGCGAGACGGCGGCCGCGTTTATCGAAGGTGTGCAGGAACACCATGTCGGCACATCAATCAAGCATTTCGCGGCGAACAGCCAGGAGTTTAACCGTATGAGCGCCTCCTCCAATGTGGACGAGCGCACGCTCCGCGAAATTTATCTGCCGGCCTTTGAGACAGCCGTCAAAAAGGCGCAGCCCTATACGGTGATGTGCTCCTACAACCGCCTGAACGGTACTTTCGCCTCTGAGCATCCCTGGCTGCTCACAGATGTACTGCGCAAAGAGTGGGGATTTGAAGGCTATGTCATGTCCGACTGGGGCGCTGTGAACGAGCGCGTGGACGGCCTGAAGGCCGGTCTGGAGCTGGAAATGCCTTCCTGCAACGGCGTGACGGACGCCGAGATCGTGGAAGCTGTCAAGAACGGTACGCTCGAAGAATCGGTACTTGATACGGCTGTAGAACGGATGCTGCGGATTATTTTCGAATACGTGGACAACCGCGAAGAGCAGGAATTTACCCTGGAGCAGGATCACCAACTGGCCCGCCGGATCGCCGCGGAATCCATGGTTTTACTGAAAAATGATCCGGATGCTTCGGGAGAATCGCCGATCCTTCCTCTCAAAGAGACGGAAAAGATCGCTTTCATCGGCGGTTTTGCCGAAAAGCCCCGCTTCCAGGGCGGCGGCAGCTCGCACATCAACTGCTTCCGGATTGACAATATCCTTGAAGAAGTAAAGGGCAACGCAAACATTACCTACGCAAAGGGCTTTGCGGCGGATACCGATGTCTATGAAGAAGCTCTCGCCGCGGAGGCAATCGAGGCAGCAAAAGCCGCTGATAAAGCCGTCCTGTTCCTCGGTCTGCCGGACAGCTTTGAATCAGAAGGCTACGACCGCCGCCACATGCAGCTGCCTCAGTGCCAGAACCGTCTGGCCAAAGAAATTTTAAAAGTACAGAAAAATGTGATCGTTGTCCTGCACAACGGCTCTCCGGTGGAGCTTCCCTGGGCAGGCGAGGTAAAGGGCATCCTCGAGGCCTATCTGGGCGGCCAGGCCGCGGGCGGCGCGATTGCGGATATTCTGTTCGGAAAGGTAAATCCGTCCGGCAAGCTTGCGGAGACCTTCCCGCTTCGCCTGGAAGACAATCCTTCCTACCTGAACTTTGGCGAGCCGGTTGATGTCGACTACACAGAAGGCATCTATGTAGGCTACCGCTACTACGACGCGAAAAAGATGCCCGTCGCTTATCCATTCGGCCACGGACTCTCCTATACCACCTTTGCCTACAGCAATCTGCGTCTTGGCTGCGGGGAAACCTGTTTCGCGGACGGACAGGCCGTGATGACAGAAAAGGATACCATTACTGTTTCAGTGGACGTTACCAATACCGGCAACTGCTTCGGAAAAGAGATTGTCCAGCTCTATATCGCTGACAAGACCGGCGCTGCCCGCCGTCCGCTGATGGAATTAAAGGGATACGAAAAGGTAGCGCTGCAGCCAGGAGAAACGAAAACCGTCACGATGGCGATCGACTATCGGAGCCTCGCCTGGTACAGCACCGCTCTCCACGACTGGTATGCCGCTTCGGGTGCCTATGAAGTCTGCATCGGCGCTTCCTCGCGCGACATCCGTCTTCGTGCCACGCTGCAGCTTGCCAACAGCCAGCTCCTGCCTTTAAAGGTGACCAGAAATACCACTCTGGGCGAGCTGCTGGCAAATCCGAAAACGGCCGCGTTTGTCCAGGAACAGCAAAAGAAAATGCTCGCCGTCTTCGCCGCGCCGGAGGATGCGGACGATGGCGCAGCCGGGGATTCCGTTGACGGTGCTGCTGAAAATCCGGTTGATGGTACAACAAAATCCGGAAATGAAGGTGCAGCAGATGCCGGCCCGGCCGCGCAGATTTCAAATGGCAATACGGCAGCGGAAGCAAAGGAAGCTGAACACTCCGCCTCCGCAGAAGCGGTGTCCGATGAGATGAACAATGCAATGATGATCTCCATGCCGCTGCGGAATCTCGTCACCTTCGGCGTATGCAGCAAAGAACAGCTGAATGAAATGATCCAGGCGCTGAATCAGATGCAGGAAGGCTGAAATAATACCAAATTTGAAAAAGGGGCGGATGCGCCTGACGGCGCACCTGCCCCACTTCTTTACGGCCGCATCTCCATCTCCACCGAGATCTCATTTCCTTCTACGCGCACTGTCGCGTAGCTGCCGGTCACCAGCGGCATCGCGGGCGGCAGATGCCCCAGATCCACATCCATCACGACCGGGACACCCTTGCGCCCCGCCACATCAAGCACAGCCTGATATCGATCCAGCCCCATCGTTGGCTCCAGAGCGTTCAGCGGCCGGCCGATCAGAAAGCCCTTCACATAGCGGAACCAGTCCGCATGCTCCATCTGCCACATGGCGCGGCGGATAGCAAACGCATTCAGATCGCAGGCTTCCAGAAACCAGATAATCCCATCCTCCCGATACTTTTCCTGAAAAACCTCCGTATAATCATAACGTGTACCCAGCAGATTCACAAGGCAGTCCATGCAGCCGCCGAGCAGCCGCCCCGAAAAACTGGTCTGGGGGATCTCTTTTCCTGTCAGCACCTGAAATGTTTCCGGCCGGGCTGCCGGCCCCAGTACGACTGCCAAATCCGATGCGAGAGCCAAACCTGATTTAGCAACAGAACCGATCCCATCCACTCCGGCCGCGCCTGCACCCTCCGCAGCTGGCTGAGGCAGTCCTTTTGCCGATCCGTCATAAAATTTTAGTACCTTCCGCTCCGTCAGATTGTAGGAAGCGAGCGGATTTTCCTCATCCTTTTTCCCTTCGAGTTCCCATTTGGGGTAGCCGCTGACCGTAAATGTCGGATAGCTTGTTTCCGAATCACGAACCACCTCACTTTTCACATCGTCCGCGTCATAGTCAGTCGCAACTTTCAAAAGATCTGCAGCATAACCAGTCCCAGCTTTCACAGGATCTGCATCATAGTCAGCAGAATTTGGGGCAGCATCGTCCCCGGGAATCCCCTTCCATCCAGGCCCTTTCCCACTGATCAGCGCAAATGCATCCTTGATGGCCTGATGCTGGCGGCTCATCCCAAAGGTGGCCGCGCAGGGACCGTAAATAGAAGCCGTATCGCAGATCGTGGCCAGCAGATAGGTCATATTTGTATTATCTGAATACCCCATAAACCATTTCGCCGGAGCCGCCGCAATCTGATCCCAGTCCATGTAATCCAGAATCTCGCACATCAGCTCTCCGCCCCCGCAGGAGATCAGGCAGTCATTGTCTTCCTTTAAATAATACGCCATCAGCTCCTCACCACAGAGCCTGGGCGAATTGCTGATCCCGATACCGGCACTTGCATAGCAGTTCGGCCCCAGATCCAGATGGTAGCCCTGCCGTTTCCAGCGGCGCAGCGCATTTTCAAATGCAGTCTTGTATGGTTCAATACTACATCCAAAGGATGGCGCGACGAAGCCGATCGTGCCATGTTCCGGTAAAAATTTTCCATATTTCATATCGCCGTATCCTCATTTCTGTCATCGTTTAGGAATAGGAGCTATTCCTTTCGACATTGTTCTTTTTGTTGTATATACCACGCGCTATCCTTCTCTGTCAATCTCTATTTTATGACGCGGCAGGTCGCTCATTTTTTTACGTATATGGCTCAGCCAGGCTTCATTTCTCGTTGATTTTGCCAGTGGCGAAATCTGAATGCCTGTGATATACTCTGTTTCAGGCAACATTACACAGCACATGTATTTTAATGGAAGGAAAGGTACCCTATGCCATTACCAAAAGAGCAATTCTATACACATTTGAGGACACCATCAAAGTAGGTATATTTGACGATCTTACCATTGATTTCACAGAAGTGATGAGCGACATCCCGATGGAGGAATAGCTTTTCCGCCTGCATCCCACATTGCAAACGATGTGCGGCATGTCTATAACGAGGTTCATTTATGCTGACAAAAAACGAGACAAAAACCATCTACGATCTGGTGCACGGCGCCGGAAGAGAATACAACAGCAGGGTTTTCCTGCGCTATGAGACGCAGGATGTCCTGCACGAGGTCACCTATCAGACTTTTATGGAGGAATGCGATGCCTTTTCCGCCTGGCTTGAGGCGCAGGACCGGACGGTCGGCCGCAAAATGCGCGTCGCGATTTTAGGCGGCAGCAGCCACCCGTATCTTACGGTGCTGCTGGGCGTCATGAGCCACGGAAATGTGGTGATTCCGCTGGATGTGCAGCTTGACTACACCGGGCTCGCCGACTGTCTGAACCGCTCGGACGTCGATATTTTATTTTACGACTGGGAGCATCATTCCGTCGTAGAGGGAGCCCGCCCCCTCTGCCCGACGCTCTGCGCTACAATTTCCCTGCAGCATGGCAAGCATGTGCCCTGTCTGGACGGGATTCTGACGAAATACAAGGGCCAGGCGGTGCTGCCAGATGTGAGGGAGAAGGACTGTGCGATGGTGCTTTTCACCTCCGGAACCACCGGTAAAAGCAAGGGCGTCATGCTTTCCAACGCTAACCTGATTGACAATGTCTTCAACGCGGACGCAGAAGACAATGCAGAAAACCGGATCATGCTCAATGTACTTCCGATTCATCACGTCTTCTGCATCAACTGCGACGTCCTCTCCACGCTCCGCTACGGCAGTGTGCTGGCGCTGAATCAGGATATGAGGCGCCTTTCCGATCATCTGAAGCTGTTTGCACCCACAGAGATGCGCGTCGTACCGATGATCGCGAAGGCTCTCTACAACCGGATTGCCCTGCTCGCCCGGCAGGAGCCAAAACGCTCCATCTACGAGATCCGCTCGGAGGTGCTCGGGAAAAACATGCGCCGCATCACCACCGGCGGCGGCTACCTTGCGCCGGAGCTGGCGGCGAATTTCTGGCGGATCGGCGTCCCCATCGCGCAGGGCTACGGCATGTCTGAGTGCGCGCCGAAGATCGCTTCCGCCGACTGGAACCGTCAGGACAAGGTTTCTTCCGTAGGAAAAATCGTCCGGGGCTGCCAGGTGCGCATTGTCGATGGCGAGATTCAGGTCAAAAGTCCTTCCGTCATGATGGGTTATTACAAGGATCCTGAGCGGACCGCCGAGGTCATGACCGAGGACGGCTGGCTGTGCACCGGCGACCTGGGCTATGTGGATGAAGAGAACTTCATCTGGCTCACCGGGCGTAAAAAGAACCTGATTGTCCTCAGCAATGGCGAAAACGTGGCTCCGGAGCAGCTGGAAAACCTCTTTGAGGGAGAGCCGCTGATCGAAGAAATCCTCATCTACGGGGAGGACGACGCCATCGTCGCGGAGATTTTCCCCAATTTCAAATACGCAGACGCGGCCAGCGTGACCGATATCCGCGGAGCGATCTCCGAGACCATCAACCGCTACAACCAGGAGCTGCCCTCCTATAAGAGAATTGCCCGCTTTGTCCTGCGGGATACGCCGTTTCCTAAGACTTCTTCCAAAAAGATTCTGCGCAGCCAGTATTTCGAGCAGAAGAAAAACGACCAGGCGACCGAAACCAGTGCTCTGCAGCCGGAGAATGAGCTGCAGCAGCAAATCTACGAGTTGATCGCCTCTCAGCTGGGACACAGCCGCTTCGGCATCAACACAGACATCTTCGAGGCCGGCCTTGACTCCATGGGAAGCGTGATGCTGCTCGCGGAGCTGTACGAGAAGCTGCATTTTTCCATCACCCTGAACGAGCTGATGAGCAACCCAACAGTAGAAAAGCTCGAGATGCTCTGCCAGCAGGCGCAGGAACGCTCATCAGCAAATTCGCAGGTAGATTATACGCCGCGGGAAATTTATCCGCTTACAAATTTACAGCTTTATTTTGCGTATGTCGTACGCGGCAATACTACCGCAAATCTTCCGTATTTCTTCCGCCTTGGCAGATGGATTGACCTGCCGCGGCTGAAAAAAGCCATCGAGGATGTGTTTGAAGTGCATCCGGTGCTGAAAAACATCGTTCAGCTCGACGAGGGTGTCTTCAAAAACTTCCGCGACGACAGCCGAAAAATTGACATCCCGATTGTGACTATGACTGACGAGGAATGGGAAAAAACAAGGGGCACGCTCCTTGTCCCCTACCTGTACACACCCGGAGAGCCGCTTTACCACATCGCGATCTACAAGACGGAGTCCGCGAATTATCTGTTCTTTGACATCGCGCATATCATCGGCGACGGCACGACCATGCATGTCCTCTTTGAGGATATCGACGCCCTGTACCAGGGGAAAACGGTGGAAAAGGAGACCTACTCCTTCTATGAATACATTCTGGATGAAAAACAGCGCGACGCGGAAGGCGTCCGGGCAAAAAATGAAGCCTACTTCCGGGATCTGATGCAGGATTTCCGTATCCGCAAAAGCATCCTGGCACGAACGGACTGCCATGACCTGGAAAGCGGTCAGAACGCCTCCCTGAAGGGACGCTTCACGGAGCTGACGAAAAAGAAGCTGCTCGCCTTCTGTCGGGAAAACGCAGTGTCCGAAAACGTACTCTTCCTGACAGCCTTCAACTACACCGTCGGCATTTTCAGCAACGAAAAGGATGTGGTCAGCAGCAGTATCCACAGCGGACGGACCGACAGCCGCTGGGCACGGATCGCCGGGCCTCTGTTTCTGACCTATTTCTTCCGCACCACAACTGTCCCGCACGAGACCGTTCCGGAGCTGCTGAAAAAGTCCGCGCACCAGATCATGGATACCATGAACTGTACGATCTCCACCCTGCACGCGGACGAGATGTTCATCCAGTACCAGGGGGATCTATTACACGTAGAAGAAATCGGCGGTGAGCCGATCACACGCGAGCCGCTGCAGCTCGATTCCCTGCCCTTCCACCTGCAGATCATGGCGGACGACAAAGGATACTTTTACGAGCTGCGCTACTGGGAAAACCGTTTCGACGTCAGCCAGCTGAAAATTTTCATGACTGCCCTGGAGACCATCACCAAGGCTATGCTGGATGAGTCCTCCGTGCGCAGGCTGAAAAGCTACCTGCCGCAGTCGCTTTTCCCGAAGCACTATACCACCACTGCCGCCGCCGTCAACGAGGCAGCAGGCTTCCCTCTGATCCCCACTGTTTCCGGAGACACCGGAGTGAAGGCCTACGTCTTCGACGAGACCTGCCGCAAGCAGCCGTTGGGCGCCTGGGGGCAGCTGTACATCCTGGATTATCCGACCACCGGCTACCTGGATCAGATCACGAATCCCTACGGTCCCGGCATGCTCTACCAGACCGGAAAAACCGCCCGCATCCTGCCGGACGGCACCCTCGATCTGCTGGAAAAAAGCGGCCGGACTGTCATCCACGAGGGCATCAAAGGACGGCATTTCCTTGACCTCTACAAACTGGAGTCCCTGCTTACCGGTTACGAGGGGGTCCGCCACGCCGAAGCCTATGTCCGCTACGCCGAGAAAAATCAGCTGGTGCTCACCGCCGAGATTTACGGCAGCAAGGAGCCGGATCCGGACAAGCTGCGCGCCTACCTGGCCGACTACTGTGAGGAATCCCTGATTCCGGCCGATATCCGGTTTCATGAGTAAAAACCAGATCTGAGCCAGTGAATGATGATTGGACAGGAAGGCTCTGCAGTCCTGTCCATCACATGCATGGAATGGCCCGCCCACGTTTTCTGTCTCGACTGTCTCAGACAGCAAAGATACCAACGCGCCCCTTGAGGAAGCGTAGATATCAATGCAGCAAAAAACTTTATGATATGCGCATCCGTCGTCAGACGCATGATATGCTCCCTGTACCCGTTACAAGTCACACCTGTAGAGGCAGAAATATCGTAAATTTGGTCAGGGTGTGACCTGTAACTAACCATTTGCAGAAAGAAAGGAATCAAATCTATGGATAACGAACGCCTCCGGCAGCAGTTTGCCTTCTGCCTGGAAATGGATAAAGAAAAAGAAATCGGCCGCCAGACCTATCTGGCAGACGGCACCCGAAAAGAAAATGATGCGGAGCACGCCTGGCACATGGCCATCATGACGCTGATCCTCGGCGAATACGCCAATGAGGAAATAGACCTGCTGCGGACCATCAGCATGCTCCTGATCCACGATGTCGTAGAGATCGACGCAGGCGATACCTACGCCTACGATGAAGAGGGCAAAAAAACACAGCACGCGCGCGAGCTGGCCGCGGCCGACCGGATCTATGGGATGCTCCCGCCTGACCAGGCTGCAAAAATGCGTGCGCTCTGGGATGAATTCGAGGCCTGTGAAACCCCGGAAGCCCGTTTCGCACGCACGATGGACAACATCCAGCCTGCCATGCTGAACGCGGCCGCCGGCGGAAAAGCCTGGAGTGAAAAAGGCGTCCATCTTAGCCAGATCCTTGAGAGAAATAAAAATACCGCAGGCGGCTCCCAGACGCTCTGGGACTATTCGCGGGAAAATTTCATCGAGCCTAATCTGAAAAACGGCCAGATCCAGCCGGACTAAAGGATTAAACACGTTAAACGAATGCAGGCGGACAGAAGGAAGAAGCCTTCCCATCTGTCCGCCTGTATAAAATGACTTTCATAGCTTTTATGGCTTTTATTTACCTTTATATCCTTTTACGCATACTGGAATTCAGCGACCAGAGATGTTCATTCAACATCCTGGGATGTTTTCCTTTCTTCATTTTTCAAGATATTTTCCAGCCGAATACCACAGATCGGATAAATCTCTACCGGAAATCTGCTCAATTCCACGCACTTCTTCTGCGAAATACTGCTCCAGAAAAGTCCTCGTTTTCGGCAGAACCCTGCTTTTATCCTCATCGGGAGCAAACGCCTCGTCACGCTTCCTGTCATAATATGCTTTGAATTTCTGGTAAGCACGCGGGAGCCAGTACGGCAGCATGACGAACTCATAGAACCCGTAATAAAATCCCTTCAGAATCTGCTGTTTTTTGGCGGCTGAGCTGGAAATAACGCGCTCATTTCCCTCGTTTGCCCGGACAGAACCGCTTAAGGCTTCATCCTCGCCTACCCCGATAAAAGCAAAGATCTCTTTGCATGCGGTCTTTTCATCTCTGACAAATTCTTCAAAAAAAACCAGTTTGATGTTTTCCTGTGGAAAATGCCCCAGATATTCCCGGATACAGGTCGCGTAGCGGCTCTGGGAGAATACCAGATATTTCAAACGTTTTTTCATGATCTGCCGCTCGCTGGCGGGATCATCCAGTACAGAATGCACATACCGGTCAAATGCCTCGGCATGTCCGTATTTCTGATCTTCCTCCACCAGGCCCTTCGGCAGAAAGCCTCTGGCCAGAAAATATTTATAAGAAGAATATGCCCGGTCTACCGGGTTACGCATCATAAAGATCAGCTTTGTATCCGGAGAAAAATCATGACAGACTTTCTTCGCGCAGCCGGTAAACGTCAGTCCCGCGTTCACCTCTCCACACCGTCTGGTGTCATCTGCCGCGATATGTCCATAGTACCGGTGCTGGTAATACCATCTGCGTCCAAAAAACCACAGACCACTGACACGATAGTACATCGGCTCCTTCACATCCCGGCAGAGCACAACGTCCTTATGTCTCCGCAGAATTTTAAATAAAGAAGTCGTCCCGCATTTCTGAAAGCCCATGCAAAGGAATTCCGGGTTGCGGCCATGCTTCGTTTTTTTCCCTCGATTCTGTCTCTGTGCAGCAATCACGCCAGATCCCTCACAGTCCGCTTTCTGCGCAGCAGTCATGCCAGATTCCTCGCATCCGCATTTCTTTACTGTCCCGTCGGCATCTAAATCACTCATCTGAATTCCCTTACTGGCAGCGTCTTTGGTGTCTCGCGTCTGGCAGGCCTTTGCGTCACTCTCTCTGCCACCTCTGTCATCCATATTAAATCCTCCGTCACAGGAAGGACTCCCACAGCATCATAAGCCCAAGCCCGAACAGCACCACACCCGTCACGCGATTCGTTGTCTTATCTTTCAGGCGGTTGGAAACCGCTGCCGCAATCAAAGCCGAGACCAGTGTAAACACAATGCACAGCAGCAATGCCGGGATGTAGTTCGTCACATCTCCAAAGTAAAAATGAGAGCACGCACCGGTGAACGCGATAAAAGTCATCACAAACACGCTTGTCCCGACTGCGGTCTTTAAATCATATTGCAGGATCGTCGTCAGGATAAACAGCATCATCATGCCTCCGCCGAGTCCCATAAATCCGCAGTAAAAGCCGATAAAAACCCCGCATATCACAGAAAGCAGCATCCGTCGGTTCGGCGGAATCGCCACCCCCAGCTTTGCCTGCTTGGTCGCGGGCAGGACGATAAAGCGAAGCCCCATCAGCGTCGTGAAAACCACAGAAAGACGTCCCATCTCCAGATCCGGCATATACTGCGAAAAATAGCTTCCCAAAACTGTCATCAGCAGCACTGCTGCCACCATGATCGCTCCATGCTTGAGATCCAGATTTCCATTTTTCTTATATACAAGTGCGGAAAATACCGACGCCAGCACATCCGACGCCAGTCCAATCCCCACAGCCTCATACCATGGTACCCCAAGAAATGTCACCAACATCGGCACAATCGCCGTAGTCGCCGACATCCCGGCAAACCCAGTCCCAACACCAGCCGCGATACCTGCAGTGGCGCAGACGATAAACAGTTTCCACATATATTTTTATCCCTTGTCTGTAAACTTATTGTTCATAGTAATACAAAATGCGCATAATGGCAAGCAGCAGAGAATTAAAAAAGAATAAAATCAAAGGATTTCCTTAATTTTTTCCGACTTTATCATTATAATTTCCCAATCCGATTTGTCAAGCTTTTTCCCCTGTTTAACAGACAATTCACAAAGGGCGGGGAATCATCAGGTTCCCCGCCCTTCTGCTCATATATAATCCCAGTTCATGTATATCCCGGCATCAGTGAGATGTTCAGCATGTAGCTCCGCCTTTGACCGTCTTTTTCAGAATGCTTTCCTTATCAATCCTGCCCTCCAGCAGTTTTTTGCTGACGGCATCAAATCCCAGCCGGTTTACCGTGTCCGCAAAACGCTCACCCGTCTGTCCTTCGTCGCGGAACAGCAGGATTGCCTTTTCAACCACATCCATCACCTCTTCTTCAGATGTGAAAACCCGCGGCAGCGGCTCGCCGTGCGCAACCTTTTTGCCCCAGCGTCCGCCAATATAGATGCGGTAGCCGTCTTGATAATCGATCGCCCCGAATACGCACTTGTCCTTGCAGCGGCCGCAGTTGTTGCATACATTCGGATCGATCAGAATCTTTCCATCCACGACCTTCGCCACTTTAATCGGACAGGCGGCTTCTACTTTACACTTCTTACAGCCGCGGCATTTCGCCAGATCTACCATCGGCACTCTCTGCCCGACAATCCCCAGGTCATTGAGGTTGGGCTTCACACAGTTGTTCGGGCAGCCGCCGACTGCAATCTTAAACTTATGCGGCAGTGTCACCGAATGATATCCCACATAAAACTTTTCATGAAGGCGCTCAGACAGGCCAAACGTGTCAATCAGGCCATACTGACAGGTCGTCCCCTTACAGGATACCACCGGGCGGACCAGAGAGCCGGTACCGCCAGTCGAGAGTCCTCTCTCGCTGAGGAAATCCATCAGCGGCTGCAGATTCTGATATTTCACTCCCTGAATTTCCAAAGTCAGACGGGTCGTCATTGTCACCGCGCCTGATCCGAAGCGTTCGGAAGCCTCCGCGATCACGCGGTGCTCTTCTGCTGTGATTTTACCGTTGCGGGTAATCACACGCACATTAAAGACATCCGGATAACGTTTATCCTGCAGACAACCAAGCCCCTTTACCCGCTTGATTTCTTCAGGCGGCAGGGTGCCTGTGATTTCGACCTTGACGTCGTTTACAAACAGGCCGCCCTCCAGGGCGCGTGTATTGGTATAACCGAGCGCTTTCAGGCGATTCTGTGTAAAATACGCACGTTTTCCTTTCGCGCAGACCAGAAGCAGCTTTTCGTCGGTCTTAAGGCCTTCGATCGTCTCTGAGGACTGACCTTCCACTTCACCACACAAAGCGGTGACAGCCGCCAGATCCAGCCACTTCGCGCCAGGAATGGCCGGCGCCGGGCTGACATCAAGCACCCGATATCCTTTTGCGCAGCCAGCCAGGTATTCTGCAGGCGTAAATGACTCATACTGACCGGAAAGTTTATTTTCTACTATGTAACAGGCCTGTACAAACGGATGAATCGCAGTGGAAAATGGCGGCGCGTAGGCAAAATCAAGCGTATCGAAATCTTCCACTCTCGCTCCCATGGAAATGCCCGTCACGGCGATATCCACCATTTTGTCGACCGCGCCCGCGCCAAGCACCTGGATTCCCAGAAGGGCATGTGTTGCCTTGTCCACAACCAACTTGGTGACAAAGGTTGACGCGTCCGGATAATAGTGTGCTTTGTCATCCGTCACACAGGTAGCTGTAATGACCTCATAGCCCGCGTTTTTCGCCTGCTCCTCGGTCAGGCCAGTCCGCCCGGCATTCAGATCCGCGGCGAGCCTGACAACTCCCGTCCCAAGACAGCCGCCATAGGGAACCGTCGAAGCAGTCAGATTTTTGGCGAGCAGACGCCCTGTAATATTCGCGGTGGATCCCATCGCAGACCACTGCGGCTTTTTCGTAAGGCGGTTAAAAACCTGCGCGCAGTCGCCCACTGCGTAAATCTCTTCAAAATTTGTTTTCTGATATTCGTCAACAACAATTGTGCCCCGGTTCATTTCGATTCCGGAATCTTTCAGGAAATCCGTAGCCGGACGAACGCCGATCGCCAGGACGACCACATCGCCGGCAAAGCTCCCGACACTCGTGCGGATACCGGCCGCACGGTCCGTGCCTGTAACCTCCGTCAGCGCCGCTCCCGTCACAATCCGCATGCCTTTTTTCATAAGCTGACGGCGGATGTATGCGGCCATCTCCTCATCAAACAGATTCGGCATCACCTGGGAGGCCATGTCCACAACCGTGACCGAAAGCCCTTTTACCATCAGATTTTCCGCAATTTCCAGTCCGATAAATCCTGCCCCGACCACGACCGCGCTTCTGCAGGAATGCTGCTCCACGTAAGAGCGCAGCCCCGCCGCATCATCCGGTGTGCGCATGGTGAAAACACCGTCCAGGGCAGTCCCCGGCACATTTGGCACAAACGGCACCGCTCCGGTCGCGATGACCAGTCGGTCATAATCGACAATCTCTCCATTCGCAAAGCGCACGGTCTTCTCCTGCGGATCCACCGCAACCGCTTCCATACCCGTTTTTACCTGCACCCCGGTCAGTCCCGTGTATTTCTGGGGCGTATTGACAATCAGCTCCCCGCGGCTTTCGATCGCCCCTCCGACATAATAAGGCAGGCCGCATCCGGCGTAGGAAATATCCTCGCTCTTCGTATAGACAGTCACCGAAGCCGAGCTGTCCTCACGTTTCAGCTTCGCTGCAGTCTTCGTTCCGGCGGCCACGCCGCCTAATACGATAACCTTCATATCTTCTCTCCTCGTATTCTGTTTTCACAATAAGCTGCCGACAAATATAATTTGTCATTTGTATCCTTGCAAAACGTACTTTGGCGGACCCGACAGTGAGAGCCCGGCCCGCCGTGAATGATATTTGTATCTTACTACCAAAAATGGCATATGTCAATTTGTAAAAATGACATATGCCAAAAATGTAGCAACGTATGGTATGCCCCGGTTACCGCTTTTCCAGCGGCAGATACGGCACATGATGCCCGACATATTTGTAAGCTGGACGGATAATTTTGCCCCCATTTACCAGCTCTTCCATGCGGTGGGCGCTCCAGCCGGCTATCCTTGCAATCGCGAAAATCGGCGTAAACATCTCCTTGGGAATGCCCAGCATGGAATATACAAAACCACTATAGAAGTCAACATTGCAGCAAATCGGCTTATGCAGATGTTTCTCGCTCGTCAGCACCTCTTTCGCGATCCGCTCAACATTTTCGTAAAGTTCGAACTCCCTGACCAGGCCTTTTTCCTCAGAAAGCGTCCTCGCGTACTCTTTCAGGATCACCGCTCTCGGATCGGAAAGTGTGTAGACCGCATGTCCCATTCCATAGATCAGTCCCCGTCCGTCAAAGGCTTCCTTGCGGATGATTTTCCGCAGATAATCAGCGAGCTGCGCCTCATTTCCCCAATCGCTGACATGCTCGCGGATGTCCGCAAACATCTGCTCAACCTTCAGGTTCGCTCCACCGTGCTTCGGGCCTTTCAATGATCCCAGAGAAGCGGAAATCGCTGAATAGGTGTCCGTCTCGGTGGAAGAGACCACATGGGTCGTAAAGGTGGAGTTGTTGCCGCCGCCGTGCTCTGCGTGGATCACCAGCGCAATGTCCAGCACCCGCGCCTCCAGCTCGGTATACTGGCCGTCCTCCCGCAGGGTACGCAGAATATTTTCCGCTGTGGAAAGCTTCGGATCCGGATAACGGATAAGGAGACTCTCATCATCGTGATAATGCTTGTGCGCATGATAGGCATACACGGAAATCAAGGGAAGCGTGGCAATCAGAGAAAGACTCTGACGGAGCACATTCGGAATCGAAATGTCATCCGGGTTTTCGTCGTAAGAATAAAGGGTCAGCACACTTCTCTGCAATGCGTTCATCAGGTTTTCACTCGGTGCTTTCATGATGACGTCGCGCACAAATTTATTCGGCAGCTCCCGGTACTGCGCCAGCAGCTCCAGAAACGAGTCCAGCTGCTGGCGGTTTGGAAGCGCGCCAAAAAGCAGAAGATAAACCACTTCTTCATAATTAAATCTTCGACCTGCGAAGCCATTTTTCAGATCCATGACATTGTAGCCCTGGAAATAGAGCTGACCATCCGCCGGTATTTTCTTACCTTTCTCGGTTCGGAAAGCGACCACGTCCGAGATCTCTGTCAACCCGGTCAGGACACCTTTACCATCTGACTCACGCAGGCCGCGCTTCACATCATATTCCGTATACAGATTCAAGTCAAATTCGCTGGAAATCAGGCAGTATTTTGCCAGCTCCTCCAGCCTGATGTCACGGATCTTTTTATCTTTTTCGCTGATCGCCATAAGTCTCCTCCTTTGAAAAATGTTTTGTAACTGTTCAGTACCTTCACAGTTACGAGGGGAAAGCCAATTTAAAATCGCTGCGCGATGGGCTTTCCCCCACACGCTATATGTTTTCATACGGCCTTCGCAGCAAGTGCGAAGACCTGTTCTGAGCAGTTACAATGTTTTCTTAAAAAGAAAACAGATGGCCTGGCATTCGCACAGCCGTGTGCTTCGCCCGCCATCCTCGTCGGTTGTCTTTCTTTTATTATGGTTATAAATCATTATACACGGATGAAAAAATTTTGCAACCGCTCTTTTTCCAATTTTTCGCAGCTGTCTGAACGTTATTTAAGCAGCATCGGCCGAAACAGCAGTGAAGATCTTCAGTCAGCTGTTCTGAACAGCCGCAACTCTTAACCTGTAAAGAAAATAACTCCCATTCCAATCAGCGCGGCAAGTAAAAGCGCAATGAGAATGAGCAATAAAATCTGAGCCGGAGTAACGCCATTTCCCTGTTTCTTTCCGTCTCTTTCCCAGGAATCCTCCCAGTCATTTTTCACTTCCCGTTCGTATCGGTTCATTTATTCCGTTTCCTTCCCGTCCGCGTGCTTCCAGTGTCTGATCATACTTTCCAGCTGTTCCATCGTGTCCTGTCGTATCGTATAGCAGATCCGTTTCCCATCCCGCCGGCAGCTGATCAGCCCGCTTTCATTTAGGACCTTCATATGATGAGACATCGTAGACTGAGCCACTGCAACGGACTGAAGCAATTCAGCCGAACACATCTCCCGCTCAGAAAGCAGATTCAGTATTTTCAGGCGGTTCTCATCAGAAAGTGCCTGGAAAACAGCGGGTATGTTCCGATTCCAATCTCCTGGGGCAGCGTTATGAGAGAGCGTTTCATCTGTGGAAACCATCTCCTGGGGGCTTTTCTTGGAAGTGTTCGTCTTTGCTAAATTCTCTTTTGAAGATTTCTCTATGAAAGGTTTTTTCTTTGAAAGATTCTCTTTAGAAGATTTCTCCTGTAAGGATTCTTCTTCTGAAAATTTCTCCTGCAAAGATTTCTTCTTTGAAGATTTTGCTTTTATAGATTTTGAGGACTTTTTCTCTTTTTTCTTCTTACCCATATGAAAATCTCCACTTCACCTTAAGCGGTTCAGAGATATCCCCTGCCGCATTGTCCGGTCATGCACCTGTATGCATCATAACAGAAAAGTAAAGATTTGACAATTATTTTTAAAAATACTCTGGATAAGGCTTTCCCCCTGTCTGGCTATATAAAACCGGGCAGGAGGAAATTGCTCAAGCTGGCCTTGCCCGCGTCACTGCTTATTCTGTCTCAGTTTCTTCCGTTTCTCCTTCTATTTCAAAAGCATCTGCCATTTCTTCTGTTTCAGCCATATCCGTCAGCTCCTCCGTTTCGGCCAAATCCGTTTCATCTTCTGTTTCAGCCGAGTCTGTCAGTTCCTCCGTTTCGGCCGCATCCGCTTCTTCAGTCTCAGTTTCAGTTTCCGTCTCTTCCTCTGGCTCCGCAACCAGATCATAAGCCGTGTAACCGAGCAGTGTCGATACGGTACTGCTTAAGAGTGTATGGACTTCGGAGGAATCTTCAAACCGTACATAATAATTGCCGCTGTCATCCGTATCGCCAATATAAAACGTAACAGTATGCGCAACCAGTTCCACTTCCTGCTCCGTCTCTGTCTCAGATTCCTCTTCGGAGGCTGCTTCTGTCGCCGCTTCTTCCTCTGTATCCGATGACTCGGTCTCCTCTGAACTCGAATCCGCGTCTGTCTCATCCTCTGTCTCGACTTCCTCCTCATAAGTGATCGTCAGGGTCACTGCCGGCTCATCAAGACCGTATTCTGAGAAATCACTGCAATTGTGGTCGAGGAAATCCTCATAGGAAATCCCTGCGACAGCACTCGTTAGCGTATCCGCCTCATCCGCGTCTGCCTCAACGCCTGCGGCAAGCTCCTCGGCCGTGACCTCCGCATCATCGGCCGCGCTCTCACTCACACCGCAGACCGTCCAGATGGAATCTTCTATCGAAAGATCATAGCTCTCACCATCTGCCGTCTCCACGAGAATACCAGTAACATCCGAGGCCAGGAAGGAAGGCAGCTCTTCACTCTCAGCGTAATCATAGACATCATCCGAGAAACCATCCCTTAAATCGGTGCTGACCGTATAAACGGTCGTCGTATCTTCATTGAGGATCAGGTAATCATTCCCGGTAGAGTCGTTGTTGCTGCCAATGGTAATGATGGTCTCATTTCCCTCTTCATCCGTCAGGGTGATCAGATTCTGCGGTTCGTCAAAGCCATACTCTGAGGCATCTTCAATATCCGTCAGCGTCCGCTGCGACTTCAGTTCTGAGAGTTCCGACAGCGGCGAAAGCAACGCCGACTGGCTGACCGGGAAAGTATCATCGTCGTCCTTCTGCCAGGTATCGTCGTCCTGCAGACTGAAGGACACCTCCTCGCCATCTATCAGGAAGGAGACAGCCGTCAGCGTGGAAGTATCCACCTCCAGAATCGTCTCGCCCGCCGCTGCTTCCTCCTCGGCTTCTTCTGTCTTCTGATTATAAACCCGCAGCCCCAGATAGGCTCCGCAAAGGAGTGCGATTACCACCACTCCGGCAATCAGTTTCACACTTTTTTTCTTCATAATATAAACAGCCTTTCTTTAACGCTTTCTCCGGCTCATCCAGATGCCAAGTCCAATGAACAGGATCAAAAGCGGCAGGATCACGGTCGTCACCAGTGCCCAGAAATTCACGGATGCTGTGGTCAGAGTCAGGTAATCCACAACCGTACTCTTGGACGGAACGGATACAGAGCTCTCCTGGTTGCATGCCCAGCTCACCGTATTGACCAGCAGCTGATAATTTCCGCCGGAGACAGCCTGATTCACAGAATCATTGGCGAGCGCGGAAGAGGTATAAACAGCGATTCTGGTTTCCGCCTCATCGGCAGCTTCCTCCGTCTCTGTCTCGGTTTCGGTCTCTGTTTCAGCCACAGCAGAATCTTCACTCTCTTCTTCTGCATCTGCAGCAGCCTCACTCTCTTCTTCTGCCGTATCCTCAGTCTCCTCCGTTTCTGTTTCTGTTTCAATTTCAATGCTGTCAATCCAGCTGTCCAGATCCAGATCCTCATCTACCTCGGCAGTTTCTTCAAGGAGCTCATCGGTCAGCTCGACCGTCTCCGTGATGATCACACCAATGTCAAACGGTCCGCTGATATCGTCGTCTTCCTGCGAATAGGTGGTCATATTCTGTACATTGACCTTAGAATATGCCTGATCAGAGGTGGTAAGCACACTGTCAATCGTCAGCGTATCCCGCGCGTCCTCTGCCGTTTCAATTCCCTGCGCGGAAGCCAGCATGACATAAGAGCCGGCACTCGCCAGATCAGAGGAGACATCGGTACTGTTGATATCCGGCAGCAGATAATAGAGGTACTGCGAATAATAGTAGTTTGCGTTGCCTTCAAAGATAATACCTTCCACCAGTTCCGTCCCATAGTATTCCAGTACGGTGGCCAGATTCGGCAATTCCTCTGAAGTATAGTCCGTGATAATGATCGCGCTCCCGCCCCGTCTCAGATAATTCAATATCATCTGCGCTTCTGTAGAGGAAATATCGGAAGTCGGTGAGAGAATCATCAGGCAGTCCGCGTCTTCCGGCACACCATCCGAAGAAAGAAGGCTCAGCTCCTCAATCTCGATATTCTCCTTTTCAATCGAAGAAGTCAGCGTATCCGTCAGCTCCAGCTCATTATGTCCGGTCAATGTGTACAGCTTCGGAAGATCATCGCTCACCAGTGCCGCAATCGCGCTGGTGATCTGCCCTTCCGCGTCGAACCCGGTCGTGGAGCTTGAGTAGGAATAATAGCTGTAGCTGTACTCCACCTCGTACATGTCGTCATACTCGACGACCTTGCTGTCGTCTCCGCACACGATGATGACACTGTTGTCCGTCAAAGTCTCATCCGTATACTGCGAAGTGAACTGTGGATACAGCACCGGATCCTTTTCTACGACAGTCAGGTGCGAAGACAGGTCATTATACCGCTCCAGAAGGCGGGATACCGTCGTATCACGATTGCTGTCCTCCAGGATATAGTAAATCGTCACATCCTCTGTCAGACCCTCCACCAGTTCCTTCGTCGTGTCAGTCAGCACGGAAAGCTGCTGGCCGCTCAAATCAATCTGCGTATATTGTGACGGAATCTGCCCTACGATCAGATTAATCATAATCACCGCCACAATCACAATCAGAGACAATGCAATACTGTAGGAGCCATGCTTCAGCTGACGGAAATCTTTCATCTTATTTCCTTTGCCCTTTTTAGCAGGCTTTTCCTTTTTTTCGGTATTTATTTCCTGGGCTGCTTCTATGTCAGATGTAATCCCTTTTTCTTCTGCCTGCACAATTTCCACGTCTTCTCTTGGCTGTTCCGCCTCGTGCCTGCTGTCCTCTGGAAGGCCATTTCCCATGCCCGGCTCATTTATATTTTTATCACTCATTTTGTTCAAGTCCCTCCTTTCCGTCAGCTCCAGCGCCTCTTCTGGATCGTCTCTACTGTCAGATACAGAAAAACGCCGATCACAGAAAGATAGTAAACCACACCGGTGATATCAAAAATGCCGCTGTAGAAATTGGAAAAATGATCCGACAGGTCAAACACGCCCAGAATTTCCTGGATCAGACCTTCGTAAACCGTGCTGTTTACCACATAGACAGCGACTGCTGCTATTACACCTGCCGTAAAGCAGATGCCTGTCAGAAGTACATTTTTTACCAATGAATAAATTAATGCCGCTGCCACTACAATCAATGCCAGGACGATAAAAAACGAAGCGATCGCCGTATCCGGGATCAGAGACGCAATACCGTCAATGATGTAGCAGACAAACAGAACCAGAAAGGTAAGCACTGCCGCAATGACCTGACTCTCCGTGACGGAAGAGACAAACAATCCGATTGCCAGAAAGCTGCAGCCCATCAGGAAAAATCCAAACATCGCCGTGTAAGTTTCCGCAAAGTAAATCGTGCCAAACTGTGACAGGATCAGAGGATAGAGTGCCATGATCAGCATTGGAATCAAATAAATCGTCGCCAGTGCCAGAAATTTGCCCATGACAATATCCGTCACGCTCACAGGCGCCGTCAAAAGCAGCTGATCCGTCTTCTGCCTCTGCTCCTCAGCCAATACACGCATGGTCAGCACCGGCACCGCGATCATAAATACAAACAGGATGCAGGAAAGCACATAGGCAAACTTCGGCCAGCCTATGGACAGGTTATAATACGTAAAATAGATGCCGGTCACCACCAGCAGAAACGCCATGAATACATATCCAATCATCGAAGTCAGAAAGCCTTTGACTTCTTTTTTGTAAATCGCTGTCATTTTACGCCTCTCCTTCCTGTCCGTTCTGGTCTGCCGGGTTCGAATTCTTCTCAGTTTCAGCACTACTGCTCTTGCCCTCATCGACGAAAGCTCCCGAGTCAGACGCCGCAGCCGCTCCATCCTTCTTCGGTCTGCCACCGAATCCGAATCGTTTTTTCTTTTCTTTGGCCGGCTGCGGATGATCCTCCGTCAGCTCCAGGAAGACATCCTCGAGAGATACCTGTGTGTGCTGCATCCGCAGAATCGGCGCACTATTCTGCGCGCAGAGGTAAAAGATCTTCTCACGCAGGTCGTTGTCCGCATCTGTCTTGATTACGACATCCACCGTCTCCATCCCTGCTTCTGCGGACGATTTCATGCTGATGGACTTCACCCCCGGAAGCGGCGCCAGCAGCCGCTTTACAGACGCCTCAGTCCCCCGGATTGTCATTTCCAGAGAGCCGGAACCGCGCATCAGGTTCATCAGATTCTCCGGCGTGTCGCTCGCCACCAGCTTTCCGTGTGCGATAATCATGATATGGTCGCAGATCGCGCTGATTTCCGACAGAATATGCGAGCTTAAAATAACGGTATGTTTTTTCCCCAGGCTGATGATCAGCTCCCGGATCTCAATAATCTGCTTGGGGTCCAGACCAACCATCGGCTCATCCAGAATAATAATATCCGGATAACCCAGAATCGCCTGTGCCAGGCCGGTACGCTGCCGATACCCTTTAGAAAGATTACGAATCAGCCGCCCCTGCACCTGTGTAAGCCCCGTCGTCTGCATGACCTCTGTAATCATAGCATCCTGATCTTTTTTCGGCAGCTTTTTCAGCTCCGCCGCGAACTGCAGGTACTCCAGCACAGTCATCTCCGGATACACCGGCGGAATCTCCGGCAGATAGCCAATACATTTTCTTGCTTCTTCCGGCTCCTCAATAATATTATGTCCGTCAATCACGACCTCTCCGGCGGTCGGCGCGATGTATCCTGTGAGAATATTCATCGTTGTCGTCTTTCCCGCCCCGTTCGGACCCAGGAAACCGTAGATCTGGCCTTTCTCTACTGTAAAAGATAAATCATCTACTGCGGCATTCGAGCCGTAGCGCTTCGTAAGATGCTTTACTTCAATCAAGTCTTTCACTCCTGTTCTCTATAAATTTTAGTAACTGCGGGGAACACTGCTACCCTGATCCGGGCAGATATCAAATCTCTTTAAAATTCTATAGAAAGATTGTGTCCAATTAAGGAAAAGACTGTGTCTATACTGTGGCCAGCCAGCGTATAAAGTTTCTAAATTTGCATGATATCTTGTGATACTTTTTTAATTTTATAGTTGCATTTATTGATTAGATATGGTATGTTATATATGTTTTCTTAAATAATTTTCAGGATTTGCATGCGTCCTTATATATTAATATTATTTTTTTATTTATTTCAGTAATTATTTTTACCGTTTGCTATTGTATCACCAACCAGGTTGTGCTAATATAAGGAGGATATTATATGGGCAATAAGATTACCCAGGCAGTCCAGAAAATTCGGAATTATCGTGTGAACCGTAAATATAAAGACAGATTGTTCCGATATATTTTTAATGATAAGAGGGATTTACTTGAGCTCTACAACGCAATCAACGGAACTACGTACACCGATCCATCAGATTTGACTATTACCACCTTATCGGATGTGATCTACCTGGACATGAAAAATGACATCGGTTTCCTGGTCGGCAGCTGCATGAACCTCTATGAGCATCAAAGCACAATTAATCCGAATATGCCTTTGCGCGGATTGATTTATCTGGTAGAAATGCTTCGATCATACGTAGAGATGAGTCATTACAGCCTGTATTCTTCCAGATTAATTGAACTTCCATTCCCGAAATTTATCGTATTCTACAATGGAGAAGATGATGCGAAAGATAGTGAAGAGCTTTGCTTGTCCAGTGCTTTTCCAAAAATAGCAGGTTCATTGCCCGCGGTGGAATGCCGGGCAACCATGCTGAATGTCAATTACGGGCACAATCAGGAACTTATGAGTAAGAGCAAAAGGCTTTCTGATTATTCATTTTTCATACACCGGGTTCGTTTTTTTCTGAGCGAGGGCCATGACTTGAAAACGGCAATCGACAAAGCCGTGGATGAATGTATTGAAAAGGGAATCCTTGCGGATATCTTAATTGCCAATCGAGCGGAGGTGAAGAATATGCTTCTGACTACATTTAACGAGAGAGATTATAAAAAACTGATCCGGAAAGAAGCACGCGAAGATGGGCTGGAAGAGGGCCGAGCGGAAGGGCGAGCGGAAGGCCGGGCGGAAGGCCGAGCGGAAGGCCGGGCGGAAGGCCGAGCGGAAGGCCGGGCGGAAGGCATGGAAAGGTGCCGTAAATTATACGCCAGACTGCTTGTGGACGGTCGAAATGCAGATCTGGAAAGAGCGGTAGCTGATACCGATTATCAGGATCAGCTGTTTAAAGAATACGGCCTGTGAGAAAGGGAATACCATGATTCAGAATATTTTTTTAATCGGGTTTATGGGCGCGGGGAAATCCTCAATTGCGCGGTTTTTAAGAGACAACTACCAGATGAGCCTGGTCGAGATGGATGAACAGATTGAATCGCAGGAAGGGCGCACGATCTCGCAGATCTTTGCGGAAAGCGGGGAAGAATATTTCCGCGCTCTGGAAACAAAGCTGCTTTTGTCCATGGCAGAGCAAAAAAACACGGTGGTCTCCTGCGGGGGCGGCGTGCCGATGCGTCCGGAAAACGTAGCCGCGATGCGGCAAAGCGGCAAGATCATCTATCTGTGCGCCTCGCCCGAAGAGATCTACGCACGCGTAAAAAATACGCATACCAGGCCGCTTCTTGAAGGAAACATGAATGTGGAATACATAGAATCTATGATGAAAAAACGGCTTCCAAAATATCTGGAAGCCGCCGATATTACGGTAATAACCGATAGAAAATCTATACAAGAGATCTGTACGGAAATTCTTGCTTCTGTTTCATAAGATCACTCGATCATTCACAGACCCAGTTCTCCATCCAGGCATGTACCAGCTGCGGCCACACGGCTACGGCGCGCTCCGTCCAGCTGCCTTCTGTCGATCCAGTCAGGCGGTTGGCAATGGACATCCCGTGTCCACCCTGCTCAAACAGATGAAACTCTGTCGGAATGTGATGCTCCACCAGAGCATTTACCAGCAGCAGGGAATTCTGCACCGGCACACAGCCATCCTCGCAGGTATGCCACACAAATGTCCTCGGCACCTGCTCCCCGACACAAAACTCCAGAGAAAGTTCTTTCTTCTTTTCCTCGTAATCAGCACCTAAAAGGCTTCGGAAGGAGCCCTCATGCGCATATTCTCCGGAAGTGATCACCGGATAGCACAGGATCAGACCATTCGGGGTGAGCTCATCGGATTTCACTTCCAGCGCCTCCGAAAGGAAGGTTCGGTTCCAGAACATCCCATAGTTTGCCGCCAGATGTCCGCCCGCGGAAAATCCGGAAATCACAATTTTATCCGCACTCACATGCCACTCCTTCGCCTGCTCGCGGATAATAGCCACGGCTCTGCCCAACTCCAGCAGCGCTGTCGGATAGCGCGCAGGGGCAACCGAATAGCGAAGTACTGCCGCATGGTATCCCATAGCAAGGTACTGCATGGCAACAATCTCCGCCTCCCGGTCGGACACAAACTCATATCCCCCTCCCGGGCAAATCACAACCATCGGACGCTCCCGGATCGCGATCTCCGGTGAATCATCCAGCAGATACAGGTACAGCGCCGCATAGTCCATAGAATCCTTGTTTTTAATGTCAATTTTTTCGTGCTTCATAAAAGCCTCCCTTTTTTGATCGTTCAATAATTGCCAAAACACCCTCGCCTGGTAATGCCCCACAATCTTCGATTGGGGGCGGGCATCCCACGCTTCGTGTAGGATATCCCTTACGCGCCCTTGTGCATAATACAGGAAAATCTGCCGTACCAGCCTGTACGCTGCCACAGCAGATTTTCATAAACACGGGAATGCTGGTATTCCATCACATATCCCCGAACCGCCTGTCTTTCACTGGCGGTCATTTCTCACTCTGTCAGTTTCTGATCACGCTTCCGTTTCGCTTTATGCTTCCTCCGATTCGGTCTCGCTCTCTGTTTCTACAGCCTCAGTCTGTGCTTCGGTCTCAGCTTCTGTTTCCACAGCGGCTTCGGTTTCTGCTGCTTCTTCTGTCTCTGCATCCGAAGCAGCCTCAGTCTCTTCCTCTGTCTCCGCATCCGAAGCAGCTTCCGTCTCAGACTCAGATTCCGCGTCTGTCTCACCCTCAGATGCCTCCTCTGAAGCCTCTTCGGTATCGGTATCGGTCTCTTCCTCATAGAGGCTCAGGTTAAAGTCAAAGGTAATCGTCGCATAGACATCTTCATCTGTAGAAATGTCAGCGTCCTCTTCCCATTCTGTGTACAGCTCATCAATCGCGTCGCTGATCCGCTCCTCGATAATGCTCTCTTTTTCTTCCTCGGTAGCCTCTTCATCAAATGCATTAACTACACGTACTACATAGTAGCCGCTCGACGCTTCTACCGGGTACTCTACCAGCGTATCATCATCAAGTCCCTCTGTCGAGGTGATCAGGCCTTCCACCACCGATGTACTGTCAGAGCCGAAGGTGATCTCATTCACAGACAAGTCCTCATCGATGGACTGAGCGGCCTCCTCCAGATCCGTGCCGTCCTGTACCAGAACAATGATCTGCTCCGCCTTCGCGTATGCTTCCTCCATTGCCGCTACCACTTCCGGATCCTCGGTTTCCGTCTCGGTCTCAGTTTCCGTCTCTTCCTCAGATACTTCCTCGGTATCTGTCTCGTCGTCAGCCTCGGCATCCTCTGCGTCTTCGGTCTCCTCCGCAGCAGCGTCGGCCACGGTCTCAGCCTCGTCCGCATCAGCAGTCTCGGTCTCTGTCTCATCCGCGGAGGTCGTCTTTACAGCGGTGGTCCCTGTGAGAAGGGCGGTTTCCGATTCAGAATCCGCTGCTGTCTCAGCCTCGGTATCCGCAGCCTCTTCTGACTCTGTCTCTCCTGCCGTTTCTTCTTCGCTGCCGCTTTCCGCTGCTTCGCTGTCGGTCTCTGCTTCCTCAGTATCTGTCTCTTCCTCGGTCTCGCCTTCCGTTTCCATAGCAACGTAAACGTACTCAATCCGGCGCTGCGCTGCCTCCTCGTCAGAAACCTCTCGGTCCACATCCGCGGACATTGCTGTCTCCATCTTGTTCTGAATGGTAATCAGGGAAAGGTATTCCTCCACGATATCCTGCGTTGCGCTCATCGCAGTCAGGACTTCCTCATCATTCGCCTCAATAAACGCTGCTGCTGCCTCGGAGATCGCCGTTTCCTCATCCTCAGTCAGCTCTACCTCGTACTCGTCCATATGCTGTCTTGCAAGGATCATCTCCTCGAATGACGCAAGGGCGGATGATTTGACCATATCGCCGATGGTATAACCGTCGCTATACTCATAACTAAAAGAATTATCCCCAAAATAAGAATCATAAATGTACTGGGTCTGCGCCTGCGAATAGTGAACCGCAAACTTAAACAGGCCTGCGGGCACTTCCTCCTCATTTATGGTCATCAATACCGCATCCGCGTCAAATGCAGATGATTCACTCTTCGAGCAGCCGGCAAGCGAAGTCGCCAGAAGACTCGCACTCAGTCCAAAAACAGCCGCTCTTTTCAATCCTTTATTCATTTTAAAATGTATCCTCCGTTTCCCTCATACGTTCGCACGGTCTGGTCGGCCGCACCTGTTTTTCTATTATAATCGTTTTCAACGCATATCGCAACCTTAAAAATGTTTTTTCTTATAGCAAAATTTCAGCAAGTATTTTTCAGGATCACCAAAAAAGCAAGCGTTTTCGTTTCTTCCCCCTGTACGAATCCCATGAATACTCACTTCACCCATTGTATCCGAAATCTGCAGCGCCTTCCTTTGGATCCGTCGGCAGGTGTTTCCCAGGAAAGACAGAAAACCACCTTTGAATTTCCTTCGTGATCATAATGCTTTTTTTCTGCTGCCGTAATCCGGCCTGCTGCATCCTCCACCGTGATCCGGCAGGCATGGTTTTTGCCTTTAATGATAATACAATTTTCCTCTATCCGGGGCTGAAATTCCGTGACCAGATTTTCCTGCATAGAAACCACAGGATCCCCTTCGGCCTCCAGGACATCCTCAACAACCAGACATTCTGAAAGCGCATCATACTTCATTGTACGAACGAGATCCCTGACCGCATGGTTTCCATACGCGGAGGCAAAATGAATCACCGTCTTTCCTTTTTCGTCCGACCAGAAGGAGTCGCAGCGATATGGTTCCCCTGCTTTTTGCTCTTTTCCATCTATGAGCGGAACATTGTGCCCGAGAGAGCGGCTGCAGAGGATCTGATATCTTTTCTCCTCTGTAAAATACGCCTTGGTATACTCCCCTGCTCCCAGATCAGCGAGAAGCATTTCGTCCCCCAGCAGATACAGGAAGCTCCCGATATCATTGTGGTTGTGAGGCTCTCCGTTGGTGCCGCCCTTGCAGGCCATTCCTCCGCCGGAAAAGCCTCTCGCCAGACTCCACTGGGCGTCGGGGAGAACTGTATATGCAGAGTCTCCTGCCGTAGAGTCCGTCAGCACATATTCACCTGCTGTCGGGCAAAACAAAATGGAACCTGCCGACGCGTTCACTGGTGAAACATTGCCAGCCTGTGATTCGCTGCTGTTCTGCGATTCACTGCCGATCTGTGCTTCATCGCAGTCCTCCAGGTAGCCGCGTGTCCAGATGACATCCCTATATATCGCCATAAAACGGTAGCAGGGATCTGTCTCAAATCCTCCCGCGCACGCAGCCGGTGGAATTTCCACCTCTGGAAAACGCTTTGCCAGGGCGCATGTCAGCCCCATACGATATTTCTCGTTTCCGCCGCCATCGGAAAAGCTTAAAGTGCGGCCGGAGGGAAAATAACATTTCTGCTGAAACAGGGCGATCCGGCGAACCTTTTCTGGCCCCAGCAGATCCGTCTTTCCTTTCGTATAGCGGTACAGCAGCTCCGCGAAGCTGACATAATAGGAAAACCCATAGCCAAAATACCCCAGTCCTTCCAGACAGGCTCCGTCATCCGCAAATCCTTCTATATAATAAGAAAGAGAATCCACGATTCTCTCTAGCAGCGGATTGAGGTGCTCCGGCTCTTCGGTAAGCAGGTAAATACCAGCGCAGCCAATGCTTCCCGCGCAGACTGCGTTCCAGTTATTGTCTCCCCTCTCCCACCATGAATAAGGAGCACGCGATTCCAAAAAGGGAGTGAGCACACGCTCCATCACCGCTTTTCTGGCCAGCTTCTGTACTTCGGGATCCAGCTTTTCCCCGGCAAGTGCAAGGATTTCCGCCAGCGCGCCTCCTGTCTCAGCTGCAAACAGATCCACTGTCCGCCGCCAGCCAGGATCATTCGCACGGTCGACATGCGCGGGCAGTGCCCAGCACTCTTCTTTACAGATCCCGCGGATCACTTCCTCCAGCTTCAGCAGATTCCCCGGACTGGATCCCGGATTAGACAGAGATGTCTGAAGAATCGCCAGGCAGCCGTATACAGCCAGATATTTTCGGCGCTGAAAATAAACATTTTCATAAGCCAGCCGGTTTCCTGTCTTTTCAAACAGAGAAAACAGCTGTTCATCCAGCTCCGGCATCGGGACATCCCGCATGAGAGCTGCATTTTCTTCCATGCACAATATGTATTCTTCAAGCTTTACTTCCAGTTCTCTTTTTTCTGTTCGACACATATTCAATGGTTATGCTACCCTTTCATACCTGTACTTTCTGCAATTCATGGACTTACCTCATCCGTTCTTCTCTAATGGCATATGAAGAAAACAACTCTCCATTCCACTTCGCTCATCTCTAAACACTCCTGTGTGCCAGCGGTATGCGATAAGGGCAGACCGGAACGAAATGTATAGGATATCCAGCGCTTCATAATACCTCCAAATCTTCCTGCCAGTCACTCCATTTTGCCGGGACGCAGGGACAGCTGCGCACCCGCATCGCCGCGCGCAGCTCCACATAGCAGCCGCAGAGAATGCAGGTGCCGGAAAGCAGCTTATCACAGCTTCGGCAAATATTCAGGCGCTCGTTGTAAACCTCGTCCGGTACCCGGTCGTCAGAGGAAAGATTTTCCAGATAGTGAAAAAGGTTCGCATATATTTCCTGCTCCGGCATGTCCCGGAGCAGGCATTTTCTGCAAACCTGTTGTGTTGTATTTTTCATTTTGTTCCTTTATCACGATATGTTCGTATTCGCCAGCGAATATGGGCGAAGGCAATGTTCCGATTTCCGCAGAAAATCAAGAACGGTAACTGCGTCCTCGTTTCTCTGCGAAAGTCAAATGCTATGCAGCCATCATTTGATTGCAAAATGTACCACCGAGCAGGCCGGAATCTTAAATGAAAGGCCTGTTTCGGTACGCTTTACGCCGTCAAACGCGGCAATCTTTACCGCATCCGGCGCTTCAAACGTGTTTTTGTCCGTCATGGCTCCGGTCAGAATTTCTCCTTTGATGCCGTCGGAAGTGCCCAACACGCCAGCAGAAGCAGTTCCGACAAGAACATTCCCGGCAGAAGCAGTTCCTGCAGAAACGCCTGCAGCAGCACTGCCCTGCGCGCAGCCGCTGATTTCCACATCAATGTCGTAAGCGTCCGCAAGCGAAAGGTTCGCTACGGTGATGTGCAGTACACCGTCTGCATCCACGGAAACAGACTCGGAGAGGTTCGGAACAGAATACTCTGTTTCGAGGCCAACCGGCGCGGACTCGAGGCTGCTCTCGACCAGCTGCGCGTCCTGGTGATCGCGGTACATGCGGAACACGGACCAGGTCGGCGTTTTCACCATCTGCGCGCCGTCCGTCAGAATCACGGACTGCAGGACATTGACCATCTGCGCGATGTTCGCCATCTTCACACGGTCGCAGTGTTTATTGAAAATATTCAGCGTCAGGGCAGCCACCAGCGCATCCCGCATGGTGTTCTGCTGATAGAGGAAGCCCGGATTGGTCCCTGGCTCGACATCATACCAGGTGCCCCACTCGTCCACCATCAGGCCGATTTCCTTCTTCGGATCAAACTTGTCCATGATCGCGCCGTGTTTGCGCACGAGCTCTTCCATATAATAAGCCTTGTGCAGGGTGCGGTAATATTCCTTCTCGTCAAAATCCGTCGCACTGCCCTTGTGCTGCCAGTCGTCGCCCGGCACCGTGTAATAATGCAGCGACAGTCCGTTCATAAATCCGTGCGCGTTCTGTCCGCCATGTGCAAAACAGGTCTCAAGAACCTTCTGTGTCCACTCATAATCATCGACATTCGGGCCGCAGCAGATCTTATTAATACGATAATCCTGATGATAATCGCGCACATAAGTCTGATAACGGCGGTATTCGTTTGCGTAAAAATCCGGATTCATATTGCCGCCGCAGCCCCAGTTTTCGTTGCCGACGCCAAAATAATGCACCCTCCAGGGCTCCTCATGGCCGTTTTTCGTGCGCAGATCCGCCATCGGGGAAACTCCGTCAAAGGTCATATACTCCACCCACTCAGACATCTCCTGCACAGTACCGCTGCCCAGATTGCCATTGACATAGCTCTCACAGCCCAGCTGGCGGCAAAGTTCAAAATATTCATGGGTCCCGAAACTGTTGTCCTCCACAACACCGCCCCAGTGGGTATTGATCATTTTCTTTCTGCCATCCTTCGGGCCAATGCCGTCCTTCCAGTGATACTCATCCGCGAAGCATCCGCCCGGCCAGCGAAGCACCGGCACCTGAATTTCTTTCAGTGCCTCAAGCACATCCGTGCGCATGCCGTTCACATTCTCAATCTGAGAATCCTTGCCCACATACAGTCCTTCATAAATACAACGTCCCAGATGCTCCGAAAAATGGCCATAAATCTCTTTGTTGATTTTTCCGAGGACATGGTCCGCGTTGATTTTCAATTTTGCCATGATGGTTTTTCTTCCTCACAATCTTCTTTTTGTATTTTTACTAATGCTCTTGCCACTACTGTTTTCCGGCCTGTTTTTTCCATCCATACGCTATTATTACTC
>JAJBVE010000005.1 GCA_020859995.1 Clostridiales bacterium | reverse complement strand
GAATGTCATAGATGCTGTAGCCAACCTGATACGGGCTGCGCTCCTTTACATCGATCGTGATCATCATGCCGGTCTGACCCTCGTCAGCCGCCTTGCATGCCAGATAGCCTACGTTGAACGCTTCATTGATATCATTCAGAGACGCAATATGAGTTGCCGCTCTCTGCAGAGTAGAAAGTTCGATCGCACGCGTCTTCAGGCCTGTCTCCGCGGCAACCTTGTTCGCCAGCGTAGCCGCACATCCGGAAAGCTGCTTATGTCCGAAAGCATCTACATAGTCAGAACCGCCGCCGAGTTCGCATACAAAACGTCCGTCCGCAATGCGGATACCCTCGGAAACCGCGATCACTACGGAGCTCTTCTTCGCCGCAAGATCTTTTACTCTTGCCATAAAATCGTCCATATCAAATACGGACTCCGGCACATAGATCAGATCCGGTCCTTCGCAGTCCTCGTCTCTGGAAAGTGCCGCAGCAGCGGTCAGCCAGCCTGCGTGACGTCCCATGATCTCTACGATGCAAACGGTCGGCTTCTCCACACCAAAGCTAGCGTTATCGCGGATCACTTCCTTAAGGGAGGTCGCGATGTATTTCGCTGCGGAGCCGTAGCCCGGGCAATGGTCAGTGATCGGCAGATCATTATCAATCGTCTTCGGAATGCCCATGAAGCGCTGGGTCTTGCCCTTAAGTGCCGCATAATCAGAAAGCATCTTGATCGTATCCATCGAATCATTGCCGCCGATGTAGAACAGGCACTCGATGTTATATTTTTCCAGAATTTCAAAAATCTTGTCGTAAACCGCCTCGTTGCCCTCGATCTTCGGCAGCTTGTAACGGCAGGAACCAAGGAAGGCTGACGGTGTTCTCTTCAGAAGCTCGATGTCTTTATCTTCCTTAATATATTCGCCCATGTCCACCAGGTCCTCATTTAAAAAGCCCTGGATGCCGTGATGCATACCATAAATCTTCTCAACGCCAAGCTCTCTCGCCTTGCTCACCACGCCCGCGAGGCTGGAATTAATCACCGCTGTCGGGCCGCCGGACTGGCCTACTACAATATTTCCTTTCATTGTAAATTCCTCCTGAATTTCTGTCTGTAGTTGTTCACTCTGTGAAAATCTGTATCATTCAGAACATGTTCCATATTCGCGAAGCGAATGCAGGCTGCAGGCTGTCCCATCGCGAAGCAATTTCAAACCGCCCGTTTTCCCTTACATGTCCGTCTCTCAAACGAGCAAACCAGATTTTCCCGCCAAGCAGTATAGCAGAATTTTCCTGATACCGCAAGATGGAATCTGGGGTTTTCATGTATTTTACGGCAATTCCTCAGGCTTTTCGCTGCTGCTTTACCAGCCACGCAGCACATTCGTGCAGCCTTTCACAGGTTTTAAAGAAAAATCTGGGGTCAGAACGATCCCTTTGCCACACCATTTGCAAATGAAAGCGGCATATGGGTTTCACAGTCAAAAACCAGTCTCTTCAGGAACGCGCCTGCTCCCGGAAAATCCTTCCCAGCAGAATGACCGCCGCAATCGCCAGCACGAATTCCGCGCAGGGCTGGGCGTAAGCAAGGCCGTACAGCGGCCAGAGCCAGTTCAGCAAAAACAGCGCCGGTATCTCCAGCACGACCTTTCTTAAAATAGCAAATACCAGCGACTTCCTTCCCATGCCGCAGGCCTGAAACACACCCACTGCCAGGAAATCGACATTCAAAAATACCAGTTCCAGGCACATCCCCTTCAGGAAGCGGCCGCCATAGGCGACTACCTCTTCATTTTTCATAAACAGGCGAATCAGCCTTTCCGAACCCGCGAAATAAACAACCGTCATCAGCAGCATGAATGTAACACTGATTTTCGCGGTGAAGGTAATGGCCTTTTTCATGCGTTCCCGGTTCCCGCTGGCGTAGTTGTAGCCGACCAGCGGCATAATGCCCTGTGAGACGCCCATCGCGATATACATGGGGATCATATTGATCTTCTGGGTGATTCCCATCGCGGCGACCGCGTTGGAGCCGTAGGAGGAGGTAAAGTTATTCAGCACTGTCATGCTGGTCACGTTCAGCAGATTCTGAATCGCGGCAGGCACGCCGACTGCACAGATTCCCTTCAATATCGCCTTGTCAAACGCAAACACGCGCGGGTTTACACACACCAGCGTCTTCCCGCGACGCACCCACAAAAGGACAAAGAAATAAATACAGGCCACACAGTTAGAAAGAAAGGTGGCCAGTCCCGCACCGGCTGCTCCCATGCCCAATCCCGCAGGCAGTATGAAGATCGGATCCAGGACAATGTTCAGCAGACAGCCGCTCATGGTGCCGATGCTCGCGTGCAGGGAAGCGCCCTCCGAGCGCACCAGGTTGGCCAGTACCACATTCAAAATCGCCGGAACTGCCCCGCAAAGCGTGGTCCAGCGCAGATACTGCCAGGTAGCCTCCGCAGTGTCGCTGGTGGTCCCCAGGATTCCCAGCAGCTGGGCATGGAAAATGCCTGCCATCAATGAAAATAAAATGGAACATCCCAGAGCGCAATAAAAGCTGACAGCGGAGCTTTTCCGCACCGACTCGTACTCCTTTTTTCCAAGAAAGCGGCTCATCAGACTGGAGCCGCCGACTCCAAACAGATTAATGATGGCATTAAACGCCAGAAGCACCGGCGCTGCCAGCGTGACTGCGGCATTTTCCACCGGATCATTCAGCATACCCACAAAGTATGTGTCTGCCAGGTTATAAATCACCATAACAAGGGAGCTGAGCACCGTAGGAACCGCCATCTTCATGACCGCCCGCGGAATCGGCGTCTGCTCAAACAATTCTACCTTCTGTTCTTCTATTGACTGTTCTTCTATTGACTGTTCTTCTATTGACTGTTCTTCTATTGACTGTCCTTTTTTGTCCGGCATAGTGCTCCTTTCAAAAATCCACTTTTCCTCTCATCACCACCGCTCAAAATGCACCTGGCTCTCTTCGTAGTCCGGATGATCACCCTTCTTTTCCTCAGCAGGATAGCCGAATGCGATAATCGAGTGCGGAATTACCGTCTCCGGCAGGGAAAACAGTTCTCGCTGTTTTTCCACCCGATCCATCTGCGGCCAGGTGCCGAGCCATACAGAGCCGATGCCAAGCCCTTCGGCTGCAAGAATCATATTCTGCCCGGCAATCGCGCCGTCAATCACCCAGTATTCCTTCGCTGGCGGAAACGCACGCTCCAGGTCTCCAAGAATCAGAATCCCCACATCGCAATGGCGAAGCGGTCCGGCAGGTCTTCCATTGGCATCCGCCATCTTATTCAGGGTCTCTTTATCGCGTACGACAAGGAAGCTCCAGTCGCGGGTATTTGCGCAGCTGGGTCCTGTCATCCCCGCCCGGAGTATGGTGTGCAGATCCTCATCCGTTATCTTCTGCTCCGTAAACGAGCGGATGCTCCTTCTTTTTAAGACACCCTCTGTCAATTCCATGATTACAATTCTCCCTTCTCTCCATGCCAGAACTATGCAGCCGCAAGCCTGATTTCTGCGTTTTCATATAAACTTTATTCCCATGTTTTCATTATTCATAATAATTCGAAACAGTAAGGCGGTCTTTGCTTCGCTGTTCTGAATGGCTGCCATTTTCTAATCATTTTAACAACCGGTAAAATTTTTCATTCTGAGGAACCGGAATGCCATATTTACGCCCCATGGCGCACACAGTCCCGGCAAACAGCTCCACTTCCGTCTGCCGTCCCGCAAGGACATCCTGCCGCATCGAAGGCTGCCCCTTGGGAGAAAGACCGTCGATGACATCCACCCAGCCCCGCAGCTCTTCTTCCGTCAGCAGGATCCCTGCCGCGGCGGCTACACTTCTGGCCTCTTCCATCGCTGTTATCATGATATTTCGAAGTTCTCCAGGTCTCTGCACGCCTTCATAATCCACATCATTGACCGCACAGGTCTGGTTGACTCCCACATTCAACATCCACTTGCTGTAGATCTGATGGCGAATGTCCTCCGGCACCTGATAGGCCAGACCGGTTCGTCCAAAAAACTCCTCTGCCTCACAGACAGCTTCGCTTCGGGAGGAATCTTTTTCCCCGAATGCAATATAGCCTGCTTTGCTGTATGTAACCTGCCGGTTTTTCGCATCGCCTAAACACACTGCTGAGAATACATCCACCCTGGTCGCGTCCATCCCCTGTACGCAGGAGTACAGCAGCCGCTTTGGCTTCAGAATTTCTTCCAGCATCTGTTCCGAGGACACCCCATTTAAAAACGACATCACAATCGTCTGCTCCCCACAAAAGGGGCGCGCCATCCTGGCCGCTTCCGCAAGAGCCATGTACTTCGTAGTAAAAATGAGCAAATCCACCGGACTGCCTTCTTCCGGCGTCACATAGTGGAATTCGCATTTTTTCCCATTCGCGCAGACTCCTTCCGCCCGATAGCGGCGGATGCGTTCCTCATCCGCAATGATCAGCAGGTCTTCCCTGTCCATTTTTTCCAGAAGAAGGCTCCCATAAAGCACGCCCAGGGCGCCCAGTCCTACGATACCAACTGTTTTGATCATAATATCTTCTCTCCCGAATCTTTTTCACTCATCATACTCTATACGAAAAAGCAGTATACTACATCACCGGCAAAGCTTCAATGCAAACAGCCTCCCCTTTTTTTAAAGACATCGGCAGCACCAGGGAGCCGAATGACAGACGTTTCAAATAAAGTACTTCATTTCCCATGGCATGGAACATCCGCTTTACCTGATGGTATCGCCCCTCCTGGATGGTTAAAAGAACCACGCGGCCTGAATCAGAGTACGCACGGTATTCCTCCGGCAAATAGTTCAGCTCCTGGCTGTCATCATCACAAATCACAAGTCTGGCCGGAAGGGTCGGCGTGTCGTCGCCGATATCCACACCCGCAGAAAAAAGATCCATATACGCCTTCTCGGCAGGGCGTTCGAGCACGGCCAGATATGTTTTATCCACATGGCTGCGCGGGGAAAGCATGCGGTGTGCCATCATGCCGTCATTGGTAATCAGAAGCAGCCCTTCCGTGTCCTTATCCAGCCGCCCCACCGGGAACAGATCCCTGTTTTGAGGCACGAGTTCCATCACCGTCGGGAAACGGTCGTCCTTTACCGCACAGACATAGCCGGCCGGCTTATGCAGCATATAGGTTACCAAACCGCGCGCTGCCACCAGACTTCCGTTTACGGCTATCTCATCCGCATCCGGAGTAATCTTCGTCTCCGGTTTTGCGGCACAGATTCCGTTAATCGTGACGGCTTTCCGTTTTATGAGGTTCTTTACTTCACTCCTCGTCCCGATCCCGGCATCCGCCAGGTATTTATCCAATCGTATCTGCATAGATCCTCTCACACGTTTTCATCCAAATGCTCTCCAATCATCTTTTCCATCCATATCATATCGTACCAGCGGCCAAATTTATAGCCGCATTGATGGAAATAGCCGACCTGCCGAAACCCCATATGTTCATGAAACCCGGCACTGTTGTTATTCAGGTATTCGTCCTCCCTCTGCGTGTACGCAATACAGGCATACAGATTGAGGATTTCATTTTCATGTCCCATGTCCGCACAATGGAGGTGGGACGCAGGCAAGGCCCATCGCGCAGTGATTTCAGATGGCCTGGCTTTCCCCTCCCTGAGCTGCTTTTCCAGTTCGCCGTAGAGTTTCCTGCCGTAACCGCATTTTCTTGATCCAGGAGCCAGATAAATGGACAGCTCACAGCATCTGCTGTACGCAGCCCGCTCATGAAAGGGAGCCGCATATGCGTATCCTTGCAGGATGCCGTCTTTTTCGATGACAAGATAGGGATATTTTTCCATCGTAGCCTTCATCCGTTTCTGAAATTCCGCAAGTTCCGGAACATCGTACTCGAAGGATATCGCTGTATTTATCACATAGTATGAATAAATCTCCAGGATACGCTCCGCGTCAGAAAGACGCGCCTGGCGAATAATTTCATCTGACATATAATTTTTCTTCCCACTCCGATTCTCTAAATCCCGTAATCAAAGTTTACATGTTGCTAATTCCTTCCTAAAAATTACTACCATTCCATCCCCAATTCGAAACTGCTTCGTATTTGATATAAATATGATCTGCGGAAATATTTAATACATCTCCAAATATCTTGCAGATTTCTCCGGTTAAGGAGGCAAACGCTTTGGGATTTTCACTGCCGTACACCTTAACCTCAATAAATGCCGCGGGTTTACTGTTATCACCTCTGAAATATAAATGATAATTATCCTGAAATCCCGTCATAAGCCAGGACTCACTCTTTCCCGGTATCAGCGAAATCGCCTGTCCGAGTCTTGTCTTCAGTTCTGTCTCCTGCTCCTTATTAATGGTTACGCTTACTTTTGAATCGATAAATGGCATTTTTTATTTCCCTCCTGGTTGCATTTTTTCTTTACATTCTTTCTCCCTTATGATATGGTCTTGTTCTATCATTCTTCCATGAATGTAATGGCTGTGCATGACGCACAAAATATATTCTCGTCATATGTTTCTCGCTCCCTTCCGGCGAAACTGGTTGAATTACAGCATAGTTTCACACAAGTTCTTTCCTGTAAACTCTGGATGGCTCGCCTTCCATGCCTTTCATCATCTGATAAAAACTGTATCCATATTTTTCATACAGCCCGGTATGATTCGTCGATATGTAAATAGCAGGCACGTTTTTATTTTTCGCCTGCTTTTCTATTTCATCAATCAGCATTCCCATGTAACGATATCCGCGGTATTTCGGAAAAGTAAATACAAATCCAATCTATGGAGTAAGTGTCGTTGATGGAATATCGTCTTTTTCTGCATATGTACAAAATGATACCCATCCACGAGCATCATTACATTTGAACTGCTGCCCGTCATCTCTTTAAAACGATTCTGGGACAATAATTCATAAAGATACTGTCCCGCTCCCCAGTCACTCTTTTTTATCTGATTAAGCCAATGGTCTTGTCTGTCACTATCATAATACTCAATTATCTGCATAGGTAATACTCCCCCCATATTTTTCAATCATAATAACATAGGATCCTGTATTTTGCTACTTCTAAATCTGATAAAGAAATGTCCTCTCTTTTATCCGCACATGCAGGTTTGGTGCGGCTTTGATCTCAAAACTCCCTATGCACCTCTGTCATAAACAAATAGAGCCACGCCATGCGCAGCTCTATGGTAGTATCTGCCGCAGCAGAGTACTCTTCTATAGTTTCCACTTCCAGGTAGGACTCACCATTCTCCTTTCGGTCACTGTTCACGCTTTCCACAAACTATGAAGATTGCAGTAAGCATATACTTCCTCTACTTCATCACCGTCGCAAAGCGCGAAATCCGCTGCCGGCTTTTCTCCCGGAGCGAGCTTTTTGAGCTGAAAGCCTTCCTTCGTTTTGATGGCAATCCATGCAATATAATGCTCAGGAAGCATCGGGTGAGCCACAGAACCAACTGTTACTTTCACAAGGTTTCCTTCCACCTCATAAACAGCGACATGCTTCTCTGCAGCCGCGTCTGTTGTACCTGGAATGAGTTCTTTCATATTCTGTCCGCAGCACTTGATGGGGGTTCCCTTATCTTCCACTTTCATTACGATATTTCCACAGACTTCACAGATATAAAATTTTGCTTCCATAATAAAGAATCCTCCTTTAATAATATTTGCATTCGCATTGTGAATGTAGATACCGATAAATTGCTGAACTGCAAAATATCGAGAACAATTTTTCACCGATTACCGTACTGTTTTTGAAATATCATGGTTCGGTTACTTTTCCCGCACGATATGCACCTGCCATGCCTGGTACGCGCCGTTCATCCACGGCACCGGCAGACCGGCGGACATCAGAGCGCTGCCCGGATAGAGCTTTTTCTCATTCGCGAGGAACGCGTTGCCGGCGTTTCTCTGCCGATTGGCGTACCGGGTGCTCTCTGTCTCTTCGAGTCGGTACCATCCGTCCGGATCAAGGCCGCGCAGCCGCACGTACTGTACCGGAGAATTGCAATGTGCCCCTGTCCGGATCAGGTTCAGCAGCGCGTCCGAGCCGTCTTCGGAAGTAAATTCCCAGGCTGTGTATTCCTCGTTTTCCATCGGGGAGGAAAGGCGCCAGTAGCGTCCTTCCCGGATCAGATCGCTGTACTGGATGTAGTCCCGGATCTGCCGCCGCACAGTTTCTTTTTCCTGGTCGGTGATCAGATTCAAATCCAGCTCGTAGCCAAAGGTACCAGCCATCGCAACGACGCCGCGGGTCTCGATATCTGTACTGCGCCCGGTCTGATGGTTGGGCACGGCGGATACGTGGGAGCCGACCGCCGAGATCGGATAGCCGAAGGATGTCCCGTACTGGATGCGCAGCCGCTCGACGGCGTCTGTGTTGTCGCTGCACCAGATCTGCGGCGTGTAGTACAGCATACCCGCGTCAAACCGGCCGCCGCCGCCGGAGCAGCCTTCGATGAGAATTTCCGGAAAACGCTCTCCCAGCCGTTCCAGGAAATCATAGACGCCCAGCACATAGCGGTGCAGCGTCGCGCCCTGGTTCTGCTCCCGTGCGCCCAGTGAATAAATATCTGCGAGATGACGGTTCATGTCCATCTTGATGTAGGCAATGTTCGCATGAGAAACCACCTCAGTGATCTGATCCAGGACATGATCCACGACCTCCTTGCGCGAAAAATCAAGAACGAGCTGATTTCTGCCGCGCACCGGCGCCCTGCCCGGGATCGTAAACGCCCAATCCGGATGGGCGCGGTACAGATCGCTGTCCTCCGAGACCATCTCCGGTTCGATCCAGAGACCAAACTTCATCCCCAGCGCGTTGACCCGTGCGGCCACCTCGCCGAGCGGACAGCCCAGCTTTTCCTCATTGACGTACCAGTCGCCCAGACCGGTATTGTCGCTGTCCCTTTTGCCGAACCAGCCGTCATCCAGCACCAGCATCTCCACGCCAAGCTCCGCCGCCTGCGCAGCGATCCGCTCCAGCTTGTCCGCGTCAAAATCAAAATAGGCAGCCTCCCAGCTGTTGATCAGCACCGGGCGGCGCCGATCCCTCCAGACTCCGCGGCACACATGGCGGCGGATCAGCCTGTGATACTCATCAGACAGGCCTTCAAAGCCATCCGCACTGTAGCAGAGCGCTGCTTCCGGTGTGTCAAAGGTCTCCTGCGGTCGCAGCTCCCAGGAAAAGAGTTCATCAGAAATCCCCAGCAGGGCACGGGTTTGCCCGTACTGATCTGTCAGAGCCTCTCCCTTGAAATTGCCGCTGTACAGAAGCTGGAAGCCGTAGCACTCGCCTTTCGTCTCCCCGGTTTCGCGGGACGCCAGGATGAAGAACGGATTCTGCTGATGGCTCGACGCGCCTCTGCGGCTCTGCAGCACCTGCTCTGCTCTCAGAAGATGACTGCGTTCAAACTGCCGCTCCATCCCATGTCTTCCATGAAAATGGATCAGATCAAAATCTCCGTACAGAAAATCCACACAGCAGCTCGCTGCCTTCTCAATGTACACGGTCTGTGCACCGCAATTGCGGATTTTCACTGCACGCGTGATCACATCGCTGTCAGAAAGAACCCCGTAAAGCAAGGTCACCTCCAGGCCAAGCACCGGATCCGCCAGCGTAATCTCCAGAGTCTGCGCAGACGCGGCGGATGGCTTCGACCCGGAATTCGTCTGCGCCAGCGTGTCAGTTCCCTCCGGCACAAAATTCGTCTGCGCTGCATCTGCCAGACCGTACGATTCTATCTCTGCGGTTCCTGACAACGCCGCTGCATCTTTATGCGCCGAAGCAGTCGTATCCGCAGAATCTGTCCTCTGTAATCCGGCGGCTTCCTTCGGACTCACTTTCGCCGTATCCACATACACAGCCGGCATCCCCGGAATGCTGTATTTTCCTTCCCGCACACGCGCAGACTGATACCGCAGATCGCAGCAGCTCACTCCCTCGGCATTGCGAATCTGCAGGGCTGTGCTGCGGTAATCTCCCGTGCCAAAGCAGGGATATTCCTGAGGGAGCGCATCCAGAGAATACGTGCGATCCATCCCCGTATCGTTCGGATTTCCGGCAAAGCCGCGGTCATAGTAAGTCACAAGATAACGTAAATCCGCATTTAAAGCTCCACTGCCGATGCGTTTTCCATAATAGACATGCAGAAGATGTCCATACTCTCCCACCGCCATCTGGTAGGTACTGCTTTTCGTTTCAATCGTAAATAGCTTGTTGTTTTCGTCCACAAATATGGGCATATAGTTCTCCTCCGCAAGTTGTATATTGTGTTTTTTTAATTTAATAATAGATTTTAAATTTCTCATAGACACGATTGGATTTATGTGATATATTGATATTGCTGTCGACTCTTTCCAGCAGGATGGAAACGCCCCCTCGCTCCGCTCGGCGGCAGGACGTCGCCCCATCCTAATGCGCTTCGCGCAGGGGCGACTGAAGGAGGTGATGTTCCATGTGTGATTTAATCATCACTTTCCTTATTGCGGTCGGAGCGAATGTAGTTAGCTATTACATAATAAGTAGGCAGCAACAGCATAAAAGGAACAGCTCATCGTAACGAGCGAGAACACCCCAGAGGATGACCCCCTCTGGGGTGTTCGCTTTTTTGTGCCCATGGAATCATCACTTTCCTTAGCTGACCCTATCTTATGCTATATGATTTAAAAAGTCAATACCTAATTTGCACGCAACAGCTAAAAAGTTTATGTCCAGCGCCGGAATCCTTCCATCTCGATCCCGAACGGCTGCAGCATTTTCCCCACCATGTGGCGCTCCATATCGCTGACAGTGATCGGCTCCAGGCCAGAGCTTCCATTCATATAATACGTCATCAAGGGCGGCATGACAAAAACGTTATGCAGTCTGGATACCGCCAGCATATTTTCCAGGTGAATCGAGCTCAGCGGCGACTCACGCACGGCCAGCACCAGCTTGCGCTGCTCTTTGATCGTCACATCCGCCGCGCGCAGCAACAGATTTTCACTGAAACCATGGGCGATACCGCTTAAGGTCTTCATCGAACAGGGCAGGATGATCATCCCTTCCGTAAGAAATGTGCCGCTCGCAATCGCCGCGCCAATGTTGTAATTATCATAGCAGACATCCGCAAGTTCGCGAATCTGCTCCGGATCGTAGCCGCTCTCCTGCTTTGCAGTAAGCTCCGCTCCATAGGTGTACACCAGATGTGTCTCAACATCCGGCATTTTTTTCAATTCATTTAACAGGCAGGTGGCCAGTGGGAAACCGCTGGCTCCGCTGATGCCTATGACTATTCGTTTCATATGGGCCTCCATCATCAAAGTCTCGCGTCCGGCAGCCCGCAGAATGCGTCCACCGGCGAGGTTCCCTTAAATGTACTCTTTCCGAGTAATTTGTCTATCACGGCCTCGATCATCGGACGATGGCAGCTGTAAGCATTAATGTAGGTCTTCACGCGCGGCACATCCTGCAGGTGATAAGGATTGGAGAAGGACACAAAGATGTACGGTTCCTCTTCCACATGGCGCGGCACATCGAGGGCATGTTTTTTCGCCCAGAACAAACGCACTGCCGTCTGGTTGGAGGCATGCTCACAGTTCGCCAGGTAAAGCGTCAGGCGATTTTTCGGCAAATCTCTGGTGCCGTGCAGCTCTTCCTGTTCGATGTCAAAGCGCTCGGTCTGAAATCCCGCAGCCTGCAGCAGTTCTTCTGCGATCGCGGTCATGCTGCTCTCGATGGCATATCTCGCATCACCTGGTGCTGCCATGCAGCCTTCTGTGATTTCGTCCTTACCAAGCGTCACCAGACGGATCAGCGGAAAACACTCCGGGGTAAGAGGCAACACATCCTGATTGTTTTTCACCAGCGTCACACATTTGTCCGCGCATTCCGCCTGCCACTGCTTTGCTTCCGGCAAGACTGGGGAGTTATCAAAACAGCCCGCCACCTTCGCTTTCAGGGCAAGTGTGCGCATCAGGGCCTCATCCAGCCGCTCCTCGGTGAGAAAGCCGCTCTTTAGTGCATCCAGCATATACTGATAATCTTCGTAAAAGCCGGTGGTAAATACCAGCATGTCGCAGCCCGCCATGATCGCGGTCGGGATCGCCTTTCGGCGCGGCATGGCCTGCGTGAATCCGCTCATAATGGTAGCGTCGGTCGTGATCACACCGTTAAAGCCGAATTTTTCTCTGAGGACGCCGGTCAGCAGCTCCCTGCTCAAAGAGCCGGGGAGACAATCTTCAAAGCGAAGATCTGGATTGATGTCCATCGCTACGTTCGGCTGAACGATGTGACCCACCATCACGCTCATCAGTCCATCCTCGATCAGCTGCTGGTAGAGCGCGCCGTAGCTTTCGTACCACTCTTTCGCAGACAGACTGTTATAAGTTGGGTGCAGGTGCTGGTCGCGGAAGTCCACGCCGTCCCCCGGATAGTGCTTTGCGCAGGCCGCCATGCCGAGCTCCTGCAGCGTGCGGACATACTGTGAGCAGAAGCTCTTTACCCGCTCCAGATCCGACCCGCAGGTGCGCACGTTCGTGATTGGATTCCGATAGTTCAGATCCAGGTCGCAGACTGGCGAAAATGTCCAGTTGATACCGACCGACTCGCCCTCCAGAGCGCAGACCTTCGCGAACTTTTCCATTACGCTCAGGTCGTCCGTGGCAGCCACGGCCATCGGCCAGCCAAAAAAGGTGCCGTCACTTAACGCCCCGGTACCGCCCTCTTCCAGATTCGCCGCCTTCAGAAGCGGAATCCGCGCCGCCGCATCCAGAGGCTCATACCAGGCGCGGATATCATCCGCCGGCGCCGGTCGGAAAAGAATTCCGCCGATGTTGTAGTCCTCCACCAGCGTCTTCAGCTCGTCCGTGCCATAGTCCTGTCCCATTACGCAGAACAGCTGACCGACCTTCTGCTCCGGTGTCAGGGAGGCCAGCGTATCCTCCACCCAGTGTACCTGGTCGTCTGTTAAATAAAATGGTTTTTCCCGTAGGTTCATAGAATTCATATGCTCTGCCTTCATCCTTTCCATCCTCATTCTTTCCGTGCTCAGGCTATACAAAACATGGGGCTGTAAAAATAGCCCCATGTTTTTAATATTGTTTTAAAATAATTCCGGTACCCATTTTTTCGGATCAACGTCCATGAATTTCGCGCGTTCGAAGCGATCCTTCTGGTCGTAGGGCACAGTGCAGTCGAAGATGGCCTTGCATGCCACGCCGGTCGCGCGGATGTCCGGGTGATAAGCCGGATTGTTGGACGGGTCGAGCGGATGACACTGTACGCCCGGGATCATGACGATGTCCTTGTCCGCCTGGAAGCGGGTGGTCATTGCCCACATCACGTCCTTGATGTCAAACGGATCGACATCCTCGTCTACGAGAAATACATGCTTAAGCTCCGCAAACGCGGAAAACGCGAGCAAGGCTGCCTGACGCTGGCGTCCCTCGTCGGAGGGCATGGACTTTTTAAACTGCATGATAGCGATGTATTTGCCGCCGCCTGAAGATGCGCAGTATACGTTCAAAAGCTTGCCCGGCATGGCCTTTTCGACCATTGCCAGAATGCTCGCCTCGGTCGGGATGCCTGCCATGGAGACATGCTCCTCGGACGGCCCGATGCAGGTCTGCATGATCGGATTTTTACGGGTTGTCACGGCCTTTACCTTGATCACTGGAAGCGCCGCATTGGCCGGTCCGCAGTAGCCCGGGAATTCCGGCATGGCCTTGCCGGTACCGGAATTAATGTCTTCCTGAATGCGTCTGCCCGGCAGCACCTCACCCTCGATGACATACTCCGCATTGGCAATAGCACGCTCATTGATGGTCAGACATTTCACCAGCTCCACCGGCTGGTTGCGGATCGCACCTGCGGCCTGCAGCTCATCGTACCCCAGCGGCGTTGTTGGCGGCTCGAAGCAGGAAGCAATCTCGATGGCCGGATCGACACCGATGGAAATCGAGATCGGCAGCGGCTCACTCTTCGCCTCGGCCAGCTCAAAGAAATGACCAATGTGGCGCGCGCCCGGCTGGAAGAAGATCGAGATTTCATCCTTGCTCTGCAGGCACATCCGGTGAATCGTCACATCCGATGTCCCGGTCTCCGGGCTGGTCGCATAGCACATGCCAAGCGTAATATAGGGACCCGCGTCCTCCTCCGTGTTGGTCGGAGCCGGTACCAGCTTTCTCACATCAAAATCCGGATCGGTCGCCAGATGCACTACCTCCTGGCATTTGGCCTGTTCGCGCGGAATCTCCACCGGCGGTATCGGATTGGTCACGCTGTCTTTGAGCAAAAATCCCAGCCGCTTCGGGTCGCAGTCAAGCAGGGCGCCCACTCTTTTGCGGCTCGCCAGCAGACCGATCAGCACCTTCGCATCCGGATGGCCTTTCACATTGTTAAAAATCATCGCAGGGCCTTCCTGCGTCGGGCGCTGCACAGTGCCGCCCGCACCCACGTGGCGGTAAACGCCGGAGAGCTCCGCCATCGGCTCTACCTCCACATCCGTCTCCACCAGCTGCCCCGGCATGGTCTTTAAAAGCTCCAGCGCCGAGCGCAGATCGGTTACTTTTTCTGCCATCATCTTGTCCTCCTTGCCATTTATATTACTCAATTGCTTAATGATCTATACAGCCGCAAGACCCAGAGCAGAACACAAACGTTCTATTCCGGGTCTTTCTTTCTGTTTACCTGCAGATGCTCTCAATCCAGTCGCATACCTCGCCCGGATAATCTGCCTCGCTGTGCGGCTGCTCCCAGACCAGCGCATAGTCGACCGGCTTTCCGGCATTTGCCAGCTCCAGAGCCAGGGTCATGCCGATCATAAAGGAAGTATCCGCATCGCTCGCGCCGACACGCACGCGGTAGTATTTCGCCTGATCGGACTGTTCCTCTGTGCCGATGAAATTCAGCGGGTTGTTCAGGAACAGCTGACGTGCCAAAGCAGAATCTCCAGTTGCCAGAATATACGCCGGATAGTATTTTGCATACTCTTCCGGGAACTGCTCCTTCAGAGATTCAATCGCCTTCGCGACTTCCGTGCTGAAATGTACAGCCGGCTGTTCCGCGTTTCCATATACTTCATTTTCTCCACTCTTGCAGGATAATATATCAAATGAAGTACAGGGTTTCATTCTGCGGCGGTGATTCAGCACATAAGTATCCAGATCCGAAACCCTGGCCTGCTTTCCATCCCAGGAAAGCCAGCCGCTCTTATCCTTTCCCTGCAGGGTGATCATCTCCGGCTCAAACGGAGGCGGCGTCGGCACGCTCTTCGGCGGACGGGAAAGGATGTCACCAAGTGTCGGAGGCGCCATCGGTTTTCCTCCCGGAAGTCCTTCTTCCGGACCGCCCACCGGCGGCTTATGCAATGCCACGCCAGGTCCAGCATGTCCCTGCATCAAAGCGATATCGTCCGGTTCGCCGTCTTTTCCAGCTTTTGCGTCTTTTCCTTCTATGTCGTCCTTATCGCCGCCCATCGGCGCCATCGCCTGATAGCTGTAATTGCCTTTGATATAATCCTCTGCCGAATAGGTCTCCGGCAGTTCACCCGCAGCCAGTTTCGTCAGGAACTTCGTCGCCGCTTTGCTGATCTCTGCCATCAGATAATCGTATGCACTGCCGCTCCTGCCGTCCGCATTCAAAAGCAAGGCCTCACCCGTAGACGGATTCTTCAGTCCCAGTCCGTTAAAATACTGGATGTAGCGCTCCATCAGCTTTTGGGAGAGAGCCTCCTCAAACGGCGTCATCACCGCTGCCGGGCCTGCCGGGGACGGCTCGTTTTCCTTATCCGCCGAGAACATCCACTCATAGGCCAGATCTGCATGCTCCAGATCGATGATCGGGCAGTAAATCTGCGCGGCATAGACATCGTCGCGTTCCTCCATAAAGGCACCGGATTTCTCGAGATAAGAGTCATAGTTTTTATTGTTGCCGGTTACAGACAGCAGAGAGGACATAGCGCCGCCAGCGCTCCAGCCGACCGAAATGATTTTCTCCATATCGCCCGGAAGCACATCCGCGTTGTGGCGCAGGAAACGGATGACGGTCTTTAAATCCACCAGGTTTGAGGGAATCTTTCCGCAGCGCTTTCCGTCCGCGTCCTTTGACTCACGCCCGCGGTTCCCGCAGGTCACATAGACAAAGCCGCGCTCCAGATACTGCGGACCGAAGCAGCGCGGGCCGCCCAGCCACATATGTGGCATCTGCATATAACCAGCTGAATTGTTATTCATAATCACCGGCGCCGTCACGGCCGTAAAGCCGTTCCTGCTGCCCTCCAGGTCAATCACGCCGCCCTCTTTCATATAGGGGGCCGGCACAAAAATGCTAAGCCGCTGAAATTTCGGAGTCGTCGCCTTCAAGGTATAAAGCACATCCTCCAGACACCAGCACTGGTATTTCTCGTCAAAAAACCACTGGTCGCGGACTTCCGCCAGATCCAGGGTTTTGTTAATCACAGGAATTAAGTCAGGCATTTGTAAACCCTCCGTCATTTTTTATTCAATCTTTATGTTTTCGTTCTAAAGCATAAAGACTGATTTTTCTGCCTTTAGCAGGTATTCGTTTCTATTTTACAGCAAACTGACGCATATGCACATGACATTTTTTAAGGTAATTCACGCATTATTTATTCAGCTCATGTTATCAATTTCCAGGCATCCCATTTGGGAATGCAGGTCGAACGTAACAGGCAACAGACTCTGTTTTTTCAAGTGTCTTTCAAATGTCTATCAATTACCCTGAGAATGTCATTTCAGATGCTGATCCAGCCACCCCCACAGCACCGCCATATTCCAGTCACTGGAATACTCTTTATCCTCGTGATCCGCATGCGGCAATGGCACAAACTCCACGCGCCCTGCTCCCAGCTTCTGACAGATCGCGTTGACAAAGTTCACGCTCTGCATAAAGGGAACCAGCCGGTCCATGCAGCCATGCTCGACCAGCATAGGAGCCATTCCTTCATTAATATAGGTAGCCGGATTCGCCTTCGCCAGCCATTCGTCAGAAAGCGTCGGCAGCGCGCCGCCCATATAGCTGCTCTCCGCAGATTCTGGGGTATCATGGTCAGCAAAGCTCACGCCGTTCGCCCGCGCCTGCTCGTCCATGGTGCGAAAGTCCATGGGGCCAAACTGATCCACAGCTGCTTTGATGGAGCAGTCCCCGTCAAATATCAGCCCTTCTTCGCCCGGAAACGCGCCGTTCGGGATATTCATACCCATGATCGCGGCCAGATTGCCGCCCGCGCTTCCGCCCAGGGCGCAGATGCGCTCCGGGTCGATGGAATATTTTTCCGCATTGCGGTGAAGGAAACGAAACGCTTCCCGGCAGTCCAGCACCGCCGCAGGAAAGATCGCTTCCCCGCTCAACCGATATTCTACCGAGGCGATCGCATAGCCATGCTCCAGCCCCTTCAGATAAGTATCCATATGATCGTCCCGCTTATCACCCATGCCGAAGCCGCCGCCGTGCAGATGCACCACCAGCGGGAACGGACCGTCCCCTTCTTCGGGCAAATATAAATCCAGGCACTGTGCCTTTGACTGGTCTGCATATGGGATATCCAGATATTTGCGTTTTACCCAGCTGATATCCGCCATCTTCATCTCAAAGCCGCCGCCGGGTCCTCCCTGCGGGGCATCGGAGAAACGAAGGGAACCGTCAAGCTGGTCGTAATCCTCTACACCAAAAGGTTGCTTGTCCTCGCTCATTTTATTCTCACTTTCATTTGTTTTCGTTGTCACTTTATACTCGCAGCATAGCTGCCCGCCCGGCCTCGTGATTCTCTGCTGCAAGCAGCGAGAATTCCTTCAGCTCACATTATAAACGATATCGCGCAGCCGGACAATTCGAGTTTTCTCTGATTTTAATTCCTGATTGGAATCATGCGATTCACTTATTCCCGCAAAGCCTTTCTCTTTTCGCCAGATTTCTCAGGCTTCCTTCTTTTCCTCTTTATGCACGCGCACGACTGCCTTCGGCCTGCTCTTGATGGCGTCGAAGCTGATCGCCAGCAGCAGAATGATGCCCTTGACCGTGTACTGCGTGTAGCTGCCCCAACCTGCCAGCTGCATGCCGTTGGAGATCATCTGCATGACGAAAATACCGGCTACCATGCCGACCACGTTTCCTTTGCCGCCCATCATGCTGATACCGCCGATGATTGCGGCGGTCAGGCAGGTAATCTCTGTGCCTGGGCCGGTCGTCGCGGAGGTCATGTTCTGCTGCGAGAGCATGTCCAGTGTCGCGATGGCGAAAATTGCGCCTGTCAGGGAAAAGCAAAGGGTCTGGATCAGATCCGCGCGGATTCCGGAAAGTCTTGCACATTCCTTGTTGCCGCCGACTGCGAGGATATCCCGCCCAAAATGGGTTTTGTTAAGAATAACCCAGGTAACTACTACTACAATCACCGCCAGGTAAACATCCAGGGGCAGTCCGAACAGCTTGGTCTTATACAGAGCGCGGAACGCGTCCGGCATGCCGGAATAGGATTTTGAGGAGGTGATCGTGTAGGCGATTCCCTTGAACACCTCACTGGTGGCGATGGTGACAATCAATGGAAACAGATGCAGCTTGGAGGCAATCAGTCCGTTCAGCGTCCCCATCAAAAAGCCCAGCACAATGCCGATCGGCCAGACGATCCACCACGGCATGTTGGTTTCACACATGATAATACCGGCCACACAGCCGACCACCGCCATCTGATAGCCGACGGACAGGTCAATGCCGCCGCCGATCATGACAAAGCAGATGCCCATGCCGGTGATCACGATGTAGGTGCTCTGTGTCACCAGGTTATAAATGTTTCTCGCAGATAAAAATCTGGAATTAAAAATAGAAAAGAAAATCACCAGAACGACCAGGATGATATATACCGTTCCCTCCCGGTAAAGATACGATCCGGCTGCTTTCAGTTTTGATCCGAATGAGTTGTCCTGCATACCATCGGCTCCTCTCTGTATTTTTTGTAAAACGGCATTTCTCACGCAATCCCTGACGCAAGCTGCAGCACTCGTTCCTGCGAAAACTCCTCTCTCGTCAGTTCTCCGGCAATCCGGCCCTCGCAGAGCACGATGATCCGGTCCGACATACCGAGGATTTCTTCCATATCAGATGAAATCATGATCAGGCCCTTGCCTGCCTCCGCCAGCCGGTTCATCAGCTGATAAATCTCCTGCTTCGCGCCAACATCAATGCCCTTCGTCGGCTCGTCAAAGATCAGCACCTCCGGATCAGCCGCCAGCGATTTTGCCAGCACGACCTTCTGCTGGTTGCCGCCGGAAAGGTTCACCACCATCTCCCGGATGTGAGGCACCTTGATGCTGAGCTCGTCCCGGTACTCCTCCGCAAGTGCCTGATTTTTCTTTTTATTAATAAAGCCGCATTTCGTCACCTTTTTCAGGCCGGAAAGGGAAACGTTAAACAGCACCGTATTGTGCAGGATCACGCCCTGTTCCTTGCGGTTCTCCGGGATCAGCGCGATCCCGCGGTCAATAGCCTCGGCAGGCGATTTGACAGAGATCTTCTGCCCTTCCAGATACAGCTCTCCGCTCTCCATTCTTTTCGCGCCGCAGACCAGCTCCATGCTCTCGGTACGCCCGGAGCCCACCAGTCCGGCAAATCCAAGTATCTCTCCGCGATGCAGGGAAAAGCTGATATCCTCCACACTGTTTCCGGTGAGCTTTTTCGCCTCCAGCAGCACCTCGCCGGACTGGGCAGTCCTGCTCGGAAAGCTTTCATTCAGCTCCCGTCCGACCATCAGGCTTACCAGCTCCTTGCGGTTGGTATCCGCCGTCCGCAGGGTTTTGACAAAGCAGCCATCACGCAGCACCGAGATGCGCTCCGTGATCTGAAACACCTCTTCCATCCGGTGGGAAATATAAATCACCGTGACGCCTTTTTTCTTCAGCTTTTCGATAATACTGAAAAGGATGTCCACCTCGTGCGTAGCCAATGGCGCGGTCGGCTCATCCATGATCATGATTTTTGCTTCATTGGAGATTGCTTTCGCAATTTCTACCATCTGCTGGCTTGCCGGAGAAAGCTGCGAGACCTTCTCGGAGGGATTCAGTTCAAATCCATACTCGTCGAACAGCTTCTGCGCCATCCCGGCGAGCCGCTTTTTGCTGTAGATTCTTCCGGTATGGCTTCCCATATAAATATTTTCCGCCACCGTCATCGGTGTCACCAGATTCACATCCTGGTAAATGACCGCCACGCCCATCTGTGCGGAAAGCGCCGGCGTCATCTGCTCAAATTCTTTTCCGTCAAAGCTGAGCGTTCCGCCGCCGTCCGGGGCAATCGCGCCCGCGATAATCTTGATCAGAGTAGACTTCCCGGCTCCGTTTTCACCCAGAAGCGCATGGATTTCGCCGTCCTCAAACTCCAGAGAGACATCATTCAGCGCCCGGACGCCCGGATAAGTCTTGCTGATATGTGTAAGCTTTAGCATAGGGGTTCCCCCTTTTTGTAAATCGGACAGGGGCTTGCGCCCCTATCCATTTTGTACAGGCAGTAAAGCTGCCTGTGCCATCCATTCACGTTGCTGATCGTTTATATCTGACCTCAGCCTGTCATGCATTCATCACTCCTGCGGGGTAAAGGTTCCTGCTTCTTCATCAATCGTGATGACGCAGGCGCCGGTCTCGCTGTTGATGAAGCTCCAGAGTCCCGGTGTGGTATAGCTGGAGGTGGTGTCCACATTCGTCAGTCCGGTCACCGTCACGGTCTCGCCGTCCTGTACATAGGTGCCTGCGTAGACATCCGTCACCATCTCGCTGCCCGGCAGATAGTACTGGCAGGTGCCGTCCTCATAGAGGTCAAATTCCAGCGTCTCTGTACCAAAGGCGCCCTCATATTCACAAAGATAAGCTGTCGCTCCTTCCGGCGCATCTGCTTCAGCCGCAGCTTCCGCATCATCTGCCTCTTCTTCGCTCTCCAGAGCGTTCTCGTTGTAGCCATTCGCTGCATCCCAGTAAACCGTCAGATTTTCCTGCGCCAGAACTTCCTCATAAGTATACGCTACAATCTGAGACTCGGAATCAAAGAATACCAGCTCCGCTACGCCGTCATTCTGCCCCGCCTCGATCGGGTAGTAAAGTCCGATGCTGTTGGGGTTGCTCTTGCCGTAGTCCACGCCTTCTTCGCCGAACATGACTGTGTAAGCCAGGTTGGCCAGTGTGGTCGCCGCATCTCCGCCGCCGAACTGGCATGCGCCGCGGAATACGCTCGCGGTACCCGCTTCATCCGAAACAGAACCGATCAGATATTCATACTCGTCTCCCATGACGCCTGCTGAGAAGAACGCAAATTCCTGCTGTTCTTCTTCCGAATAGGTGTCCATGATGTACTGGCTGCCAGCCGTCGATACCAGAGAATTGTAGCCGATGATTACACGCACATTCGGGTTATCCGTAAGCACACCGGCCACCACGGAACGGTTGTCTCCGGAAATATCCATCTCCGTCGTGGATCCATCCAGGCTCTCCACGCGCTCTGCGATCATCTCACAGTAAACCGGGTTTTCCACCTTGTCCGCCTCATCTACTACATCGCCGACCAGGTTGACGTATTCACCGTCTTCATTTTTCAGATACGGCTCAATGATCTGGGCCTCGCCCGCGCAGCGGCTCTTCGCGTCGTCACTGATCGTAGAACTCAGAAACGCCACATCCCAGTCGCCGTCCGGATCCATGTTTTCCTCAACCCAGGTCTTGGTAATCGATGCCACATACATACCGATCATATACTCGTCATCTGCGGAAACCGCGTCATAGCAGTCCTCGGAAATCGAGCCGGTGCCGCCGCTGATGACGATCTTCGCGCCGTAGTCTCTCGCCTCCTGCAGCACATCCTCCAGCGTCTCAATCTCACACGGAAGGACGACGATCATCTCCGCCTCCATCAGGGAGAAATTCTGAATCTGCTGCGTCTGCGTGGAAACGCTGTCATCCGCGGATACCACCTGTACCTCATAGCCCAGCGGCTCAAACATCTCCGTCAGAGCCTCCGCCTCCAGCTCGCTGATGCTGCTCGACATATTCTGCATGCAGACGCCGATCAGTCCGCTTCCTTCCGCGCTCGCCGCGGTCCCCATCCCAAGTGCCGCCGTCATCGTCAGTACAGCCATTCCTAAAACATGTCTTCTTTTCATTGAAAATCCTCCTTCTGCAGATGATTCCTGCGATTTTTGTTTTCTTCAAGTCCCAGATCCCTGCGCGATTAGCCCGCAGCTTTGTCCCCTGTAAATCAGAGCTACGCAACGCTTACATCTGCGGTTTCTTCTCTCCAACAGCCTTGCGGATCTCCGGCAGATATTTCTCCACATCCATCTGCAGCACGCAGATCAGCAGGAATACACTGATGATCGCGCCCAGCCAGCCATAATCAAAACGGATCGCCGTCACCACACTGCTTGCCTGTGTTGCTGCCGTCGCGTCATAACCAACTGCTGCCAGAATCCAGGCCGTTACCGCGGAGCCAAAGCCGATGCCGATCTTGGAGCCGATCGACTGAGAAGATGAAATCAGGCCCTCAGAACGAATACCGTATTTCCACTCGCCATAGTCCGCCGCGTCTGCTACGAATGCGTAAATACCGGCAAACATCGGTCCGATGCCGATGGAACGCAGAACCGTGCCCGCCAGAAGCAGCATCTTATTGGTTCCAGCCAGACCGATCAGCACAAAGCCGATAATCATCAGCACACCGCCGCAGGCCATGAAAGCGCGCTTGGAAAACTTATTGGAAAAGTACGGCATAAAGAACAAAATGATAATGCCAGGCAGCTGTCCGACACTCATCAGGGTCGTCATATACATCGGATCGCCGAGAACCACGTTGCAGTAATAAATCTGCGCCGCAATCGCGTTCGCGTTTACCAGCAGGGTAAATACACCGATCAGCAGGGAAAGCCAGAAATATTTGTTTTTCAATACTGCCGGCAGCTGTTCCTTCATGGACGGGCCATTGTCTTTCTTTCCCTGACCGCCCTCTGACATACCGACATTTTCCTCACAGAGCAGACCCGGAATCAGAATCAGGACGCCTGCAATCACACCAAGAATGATACCCGTTACAGTCCAGCCGAAGTTCAGCTGCAGTGCCGTGATCATTGTGCCGACTACCAGGCCAACCGCGTTATTTAAAATAGAAGAAACGGTCGACGTGGTCGTGCGGTCTTTAAAGTCACGCGTCATACGCGCCAGCAGAGCCGCGTGTGCAATACCAAAGATCGTGTAAACGATGCAGTTCAGGAAGATGTAAGTCACATACGCATAAACCAGCTTCATCGCGGAGCTCCATCCCTGCGGTACACTTAAGATCAGAATAATGCCGATGCACATCAGCGGAGCCGCGATAATCAGCCACGGACGGGCTTTTCCGATCTTCGTGTTTGTCTTATCCACGATGCCGCCCATCGCGAAGTCGGTCACTCCATCAAACAGACGGCAGATGACAAACATGGTTCCGATTGCTGCCGAAGCGATCAGCGCTGTGTCCGTGTAATAGCTCAGCAGAAAGCTCGCCAGCAGGGTGCTCATGACATTGCCGCCGCCCGCGCCGCAGCCATAGCAGATTTTTTGCCACATGGGGATTTTTTTGTTTTCGTTCATTTTTTTCTCCTTTGCATGAACCTCATGCATTCCCTCGCACTCCCTCAAAGTGTAAAAGGAACCGCAAAGTTCTGATTGGTTTTGCGAAATTCTGACTGGCCATGTCAGTTCCGCAAGGTGCAGATTTGTTTTATAAAACAATGTTTTATGATAATCTGATTATATTCTGTGCAAGATTGACAAGCAATTCGAATTGTTGTAAAATCTATTCCAGATTAGAATTGTTTATTTTTTCCGCTTTTATGATAGAAACGCAATTTGTTTTGTGAGGTTTTTCCATATGAATATCGAATATTTCCGTGAATTTACTGTTCTTGCAGACTGTGCCAATTATCTGGAGGCCGCCGACCGACTCTTCATCGGACAATCCACATTATCCAAGCACATCATGTCCATGGAAAAAGAGCTGGGCGTCCCGCTGTTTGAGCGCACCTCCAGAAAGGTCGCCCTGTCAAAATATGGGAAACTGATGCTTCCCTACGCCAACACAATTGTCCAGACTCAGTACAGCTACCATTCCGCCCTGCAGAACGAGCTGGAATCCGAGCGCGGCCGCGTGACCGTGGGCACCATCGCCGCTACAGCAAAGTATGGGATTACCGGTCTGATCGCCAGCTTCAAAAAGAAATATCCCAGCAGCAGCATCCAGATGTATGAGGGCGACCCGGATGATCTGACGACCCGGCTTAAGGAACGCAAATGTGATGTCATCTTTGCACACCTTTCAGAACGGGATCGGATCGCGAAGACATTCGAAAGCATCCATTATCTGGATGACCATCTGGTCTGTATCCTTCCCAGAGAGCATCCTCTGGCGAATCAGAAGGAGCTGCGGCTGGAGCAGCTGCGGGATGAGACGTTTGTCGCCCTCGCGGAGGACAATGTCGTCCACCAGGTCATCCTGGAGAGCTGCTACCGCGTCGGTTTTTCCCCAAAGATTGCGTTTTTGTGCCACCGCGTGGACAGCGTGCTGGATCTGGTCACAAAGGGAATGGGCATCGCGCTTCTGACCGAATATATGACCGTGCGCCCGGAGGACGGCAATTTCCCGGAGCAGTCTCCATTCGCGGTCGCCTCCATTCTTCCGCAGACCTCCATCTCTGTGGATCTCTGTTATCGCAATATAGAAGAGCTCTCGCCCATGGCCAGGCACTTTGTCGATCTGGTACAGGAGACGGTGGAGGCCGGCATCTCAGCAGGATTCTGAATCGTAAGGGTCCTCCGCCCCTCTTTGCACTTCTCTGCGCCTGCATAAACATTTTGCACAAAACAATTCCGGTTTGGAATAGTTCTTAAGACAGGCAAGGCCGGGGATCAATCCGTTCCCCGGCCTTTCTTTCATCTCTATTTTGTATCTCAGTAAAAGAGAATTCGCTTAAATTTTTTTCAGATAATAAAATCCATACGCCGGAATATCCACCCCCGCGGCCTCCATAGTCCGCCCGGAAAGCAGCTCCCGATAGGGACCGTCGGTCTCGTTGATCCAGGCGGTCTTGTCGTACTCGCTGAAATTAAAGAGTCCGAGCAGCTTATCTCCGTCATAAGCTCTCCCGATGCAGAGGACGCTGTTTTCCCAGGTTTCTACCGTCCAGGTATCCGCATTGGATACAAAGACCTTTTCCCGCTTCCGGATGTCTTCGAGCTCCTTCAGGCGGTAAAATACTCTGGCTTCTACAGATTCCGGATCGCTGATCTTTTTCGCCAGATCCCAGCGCATGGAGCCGCGATGAATGTAGCGCGAGTCGGAGGCCTTTTCCGGATCGTCCTTATAGGTGTAATCATTGACCTGGCCGATTTCGTCGCCGCCGTATAAAACCGGGATTCCGGACTGCATAAACATGTAAGCGTGGAGCATCACATCCAGCTGGATCGCTTTTTCCATTGCCTCCTCGTCCTGCTCGAAACCGGCCTTTTCGATGCCGCACATGGAAGCGGTGGTTCCGCAGAAGCGGGCGTCGCCGGTCACCGGGTCTGCGTTGTACAGCTCGCCGCGGCTGTGGCTGTCCCCCGTTTTTCCTTCAAAATAATCATTCAGATACTGCTTATGGGCACGTTCGTCCATGCCCTGCTGTGCGAGAAATCCGTAATCCAGTCCCCAGCCGATGTCGTCGTGGCAGCGCAGATAGTTTAAGAAGGTGTAATCCTTCGGCAGCGCACTGAGGATATCCAGCTGTTTTTTCAGCAGACGTACATCCCGTGTCGCGACGGTGTGCCAGGTGGTCGCCATTGTGGTCACATTATAGAGCATATGGCATTCCGGCTTTTCCACGGTTCCAAAATAGGGCACTACCTTTTCCGGCTCCATCACTACTTCGCCCAGCAGCAGGACACCCGGGCACACGATCTCGGAAATCATGCGCATCATGCGCACGATGGTATGTACCTGGCGCAGATTCCGGCAGGATGTGCCGAGTTCCTTCCATATATATGGCACCGCATCAATGCGAATGATATCGATGCCCTGATTCGCCAGATACAGGAAATTGTACATCATCTCATTGAATACCCGCGGATTCCGGTAATTCAGATCCCACTGATAGGGATAAAAGGTGGTCATTACATAATGTCCGATCTCCGGCAGCCAGGTGAAATTGCCGGGCGCGGTGGTCGGAAAGACCTGAGGCACGGTCTTTTCAAACAGGGACGGTACCGCAGCATTATCAAAGAAAAAGTATCGGCTCATGTATTCGCCTTCGCCTGCCCGCGCACGTCTGGCCCACTCATGATCCTCCGAGGTATGGTTCATGACAAAATCCATACAGATATTCATGTTTCTCTTATGGCAGGCCTCGGTCAGCTCATCCAGGTCCTCCATTGTGCCTAGCTTTTCCTGCACCTTCCGGAAGTCAGCCATCGCATAGCCGCCGTCGCTGCGTCCCTTCGGGGTATCCAGAAACGGCATCAGATGGATATAATTCACCCCGCAGGATTCGATATAGTCCAGCTTCGCCTCCACGCCCTGCATGTTGCCGGCAAAATTATCGATGTAAAACATCATGCCGAGCATATCGTTCTGCCGGTACCAGTCAGGATCCTGCTCCCGCTTCACATCCAGAGACTTCAGCGACGCTCTTCGCTCCCGATAATAGACCTTCATCTGATCGCACAGCTCAGCAAACATGGATCCATTATCGTACAATTCCATGTACAGCCAGCGCAGCTCATCCAGATGACGGGCAAAACGGCGCTGCCAGAGAAGATCGTCATTCTCTGCTTTTGGTTCGGCCTTCGGTTCCGTCTTTGCTTCTATCTTTGCTTCTGTCTTTGCTTCTGTCTTAGATTTTGTTCCCGGTTCCACTGTGAAACCCGCTTTCGTTTTTTCCGTATCTGGCTCCATCCTGACAGTCTCACCGGATTTGTCCTCTGTCTCCGCGTAGGTTTCCGTTCCGGCCGTTGCCACGGCTTCCTTTTTCACTGCCGTCATCCGTACCGGCGCCTTTGTCTTTGCTGTCCGCGACGGTGTCCTTCGGGTTCGGTTTCTCCCCATTTTTGCCGCAGATTTCATCTGTTTCGGGGATTCGGTTGTGATTGCGCTTTCGGTTATTTCTGCGCCATTTACTACCTTTACATTTTCTGCCATCTTCATCTTCTCTCCCACTGCAAGCAGCCTGCGTCATATAGTTCATCTGCATTCCGTCTCCGTCTGTTTTGCCTGATGCAGATAATTAAAAATTTTAATCGTTCAGAGCAACACTCGAAACCAGTATGATTGTTGCGCTTCTGTTCTAAACTATTTTTAAATTTCAGTCAGCGTTGTCCGGACAGGTCTGCGGCGTCCACTGATAAACCTCCGGGGTTCCTTCACAGCCCATCACGCGAATGGTTCCTGTCAGCTGATCGGAGCCTGTCTCAAAATAAGCCGTCTGGGTGCAGTCGTTTCCATAAACCTCAAGGATCTGCCGGTCAATCAACAGGTGTACCTCCGTAAAGGGCTCCGGGAGTGCTGTACATTTCTGCATGTCCAACTTATTCGTATCATCATGCGCATCCGGCGTACCCGCATCGTCTGGCACACTCTCCTGCGCATCCGGCGCACCCGCATCATTCGGCACACTCTCACTCTCCAGCACATCCGGCATGCCCGCATCATTTGCCGCATGGACGGCGCCATCTGCCTGAAACAACATCGTCTCTTTCCCTATCGTCAATATATTTCCAAAAAATTCCACTGTCAATGGATTTTCTCCGGAAGGATTCAGCACCAGCTCTGTCACGGCTTCGTCCCTGATTTCCAGAATCAGGCTGCCATTCTTTTTTTCAAACGGCAGGTTCCTCTTTCGCTTCGACGTCTCATATTCCCGCACCGGGCGCAGCTGCAGCATCTGTTTTCCTTTGCGCATGGTGAGGCCAAGCTCGCGCGGCAGGCTCATCGCACCGGTGTAAAGATGTCCCTCATTTCTCGTGCGCAGCCAGGCCACCAGCACCGTGCGGTCACTGATGCCATTGTAGACCTGAGCGGCATAGGGCAGTTCCGTCAGATAGCTTTTCCGGCGCACTCCGTCAGAGGTGAAGTGGTATCCGTCAAAATCTCCCAGATAGTACGAGCCGTCGGCGACTGTCAAGACCCACTGAACGCTTTTTTCCGCTGAATCTGCATCTGGATCTCGAATAACAGATAAATCCGATGGATCCACATCCTGGTTTGCATTCAGCTCCGTCAAGTCTCTGTCCCGGTAAACAGATGACTCCATCGCATCCGCCGACGGCAGGCAAAACAGGTTCGGGCATTCAAACGCGCCGGGTAGGGTAAACCGGTCGCTCATCTCCCAGTTTTGCAGATCCAGCGAGCGCAGAATCCCTATTTCCTCGCCCTGGATCCACAAAGCCATGACGTAGGCGTTCGAAGCTGCATGCCAGAAGACCTGCGGGTCTCTGGAGTCCGGTTCAAGCACGCCCAGCGCTTCCTGATGCAGCTTCCGCAGGGTGCGTCCGCCGTCTACGCTCACCGCAATCCGCTGGGTAAAATATTTTTCCATATCATTTTCCGCGGCAAGATCGGTCTCCTGATTTGCTTCTGTCTGATTAGCTTCTGTCTGATTTTCTGTATGTGACATTTCGCCATTCGTGCATCCTTCATCCACGCCAGCTCCCACCAAACAGGAAGCGGATTTCCGGCTCCACGGATTGGTGCCTCCGGCTGCTGTATAGAAAAATACCAGTGCGTCCTCCGGCAGATCCAGAAGTCCCTGCTGATTGACAAGGCCGCTCCCGGAAAACATGGTGCCAGTTTCGTCGGGCCAAAGAACCGTATCCGTCTGGCAAAAATGCAGCAGATCTGTGCTGACCGCGTGTCCCCAGGACATATTGCCCCATTCTATGTCAGCCGGATTGTACTGGAAAAACAGATGGTACACACCGTCATGAAACACCAGGCCGTTGGGATCGTTGATCCAGCCGCGATCCGCCGTAAAGTGCAGCAGCGGCCGCGTAAGCGGGGTCTGCTCTGCCGCCTCTGCCTGCCGGATCTGCGCGAAGTATGCTTCGCTTAAGTCTCCTTTTAGCTCTATCGTTTTTCCAACGCAGTCCGGGAGATACAGCCAGCAGTCATAGTCGCAGGTTTTCTCCGGGCAGTCGGATACCAGCAGCTCGTATTTTTTCTCATCGTCTGCAAAAATTTCAAGGAATGATTGATTTTGCCCCGTTTTCACCGGAAGAGCCAGATACGGAGCTTTCAGGTCCATTTTTCTAGTCATATCATTCTCCATTATAATCAAATCAGGCAATCCTTTTCCCCCTCGCCGGGTTATGTCCGTCATAAACATGCCAAAAGACGCAGGAGGGAATCTTATAAATTCCCTCTGCGTCCGTTTTTCCGATCAGCCTTTCACAGCTCCGGAAGTGACACCTTCTACGATGTAGCGCTGCAGGAACAGATACAGGATCAGGATCGGCAGCATTGCCAACAGCAGAGCCGCCATTACCAGGCCGATATCTGTGGAATAGGTTCCATAGAATACCTGCGTCGCAATCGGAATCGTGTAGAGCTCCTTCCGGCCAAGTACCAGGCTCGGAAGCAGGTAGTCATTCCAGAATGCCATTGCGTCGATGATCGCGACCGTTGCGATCGTAGGCTTCAGCAGGGGAAATACCACTCTCCAGAAGGTCTGCCATCTTGTGCAGCCATCCATCAGCGCTGCTTCTTCCAGCTCCAGCGGGATATTGGTGTGAATCGCGCCGTGGAACATAAAGGTCGCCATAGATACGGAGAAGCCGGTGTGCATCAGAATCAGGGTCACGCGGCTGTTCAGGACTCCGAAGATACCGCCATATAAAGACACCAGCGGGATCATCAGTACCTGAAACGGGATTACCATCGAGGCAATCATCCCGGTAAACAGCAGTGCGCACGCTTTCCAGTTGTTCCGGACGATGACAAATGCAGCCATCGAGGAAAACAGCAGGGTCAGCACCGTCGAGCTGATGGTCACAATCAGTGAGTTGCGGAACGCCACCCAGAAATTCATTTTCTGCATCGCGTTAGGGAAGTTTTCCAGCGTAAACCCGTGAGAGCCAATCAGGGACAGCGGGGCGATCGTAATATCCGCCTTTGTCTTAAACACATTGATCAGCACCAGCAGAAACGGGAAGATAAATGCGATAAACAGAATCAAAAGGACTACCCAGAGGATTGCATTCGTGATCTTTTTCTTGCGGGCTGCTTTCGCGTTTGCATCCATTATGCTGCCACCTCCCCTTTCTTACCGACATAGACCTGCGTCACACCGACGATTGCGCAGATCACAAACAGGATCAGAGCCTCCGCCTGGCCGGTACCATAATTTTTGTAAGTAAATGCCTGGTTGTACACATGCATCGCCGCCAGGACCGAACTGTTGAACGGTTCTCCGTTTGTAAGAGAAAGGTTGACGTCGTAAACCATAAAGCAGCGGGTCAGTGTCAGGAATATACACTGTACAAAGGAAGAACGCATCAGCGGAATCGTGACATTTTTCATAGCCTGCGACTTTGTGCAGCCGTCGATCTGCGCCGCCTCCATCAGGCTCTTGGAAACGCTCATAAAGCCCGCCACATAAATCAGCATCATGTATCCGGCATACTGCCATACGGAAACGATGATCAGGCAGAGCATCGCGCCGCCGGTCGTGGCCAGCCAGCTCGTAGACAGCACTCCGATGGAGAGTGAATTGCCCAGAGATACCAGCGCACGGTTAAATACAAATTTCCACACATAACCAAGGACGATGCCGCCGATCAGGTTCGGGATAAAGAAACCGGCGCGGAAAAAGTTCTGTCCTTTGATTCCGCTCGTCACCAGGTAGGCCAGCAGAAACGCCACCACATTTACCAGCACCACAGCGATCACCGTATAAACCGCCGTGCGCCCCAGCGCCGCCCAGTAAGCAGAATCACTAAACGCCGCCAGATAATTTGCCAGACCCACAAAAGGCTTGGTCTTAGATACCCCGTCCCAGCTGGTAAAGGTCAGATACAGACCATAGACAAAGGGGACGAGTACCACCGCTATGAAAAGCACCGCCGCCGGTCCCGCAAACATCAGGAACTGCGATACTTTATATGAGGTAGTATTTTTCTTCATAATCTTTCTGCCTCCGAAATGTCTTTTGAAATTTCTTTCGAAACTTCTTCCGAGCCATCTTTCCTGTCTCTTTGCGAGACCTTCCCGCAAAATGCAGATGTCAGAAAGTCAAGCCCAAAAACCACTCCATTTTCACACCGTCCCCCGTACCCGGAATCATCAGTCAGATGCCATTACGAGGGGCGGTTTGCTGCACGAGGAATTCTTAGTGTTCTACTACCTCAGCCGTCGTCCAGTAGCTCTCGATTTCGGCTGCGAAGCCTTCCCGGTCAAGCTTACCGGCCAGATATTTCTGGAAAGCAGCGCCCAGGAGGGAATAATGGTCGTCAGGCAGATAGTTGTAGTTGTCAATCAGAAGGCCTGCGTCCGCATATTCCTTCACGGACTGTCCCAGCGGATCCGCAACGTCCAGCGTGATGTTGCTGTAAGCCGGCACCAGTGCGCAGTCATTTACCAGGAAGGACTGTCCATCCTCGTCATAAACCAGCCAGTTCAGGAAATCCTTCGCCGCCTGCACCTGCTCTTCCGAAGTATTATCCGAAGAGTCGATAAAGAAGTATTTGGAGCCGCCGCCGACAAGCATCTCATTGGTGCCATCCTCCGTATTCTGCGGCACCGGCATCATGCCCATGTTCTCGGTGTAATCATATGCGTTCAATACAGACCAGTCCCAGTTGCCGCCGAACATAAACGCGATCTCACCTTCTGCAAGCATCATTTCCGTAATCTCACGCTCTGCCGCAATCGCAGAACCAGCCGCGTAATTGTACTGCATCAGCACATCAAAAGTGTCCATCAGAGAGTTGAACTTCTCATTGTTGATCAGATCCGCGGTACCTTCCTGCAGAGCTGTGATAAAGGCTTCCACGTCCTCCTGCTGCTCATAAATCTCTGCCAGGAAATGAGCGCCCAGGGACCAGTCTTCCTTCATGATTCCAACCGGCGTCTCCATGCCGCCTGCCACCAGCGTCTCCAGCAGTTCGGTAAACGCATCCAGCGTCGTGTACTGGGACGGATCGAAGGTCTCGCCTGTGATCGCCTCAATCGCGTCCGCGTTGTAAATGATGCCGCGTGCCTCCACGCAAACCGGGAATCCGTAGACCACTCCGTCAATCGCAATCTCATATTCGGTATCATTTACCCAGTCCTCATCGCTTAAATCCACCGCGTACTCCTCTGCCAGAGAATAGACATCCTTGGCGTCTACCATAGAAATCGTGTACGGGTCACCGGACGCATATCTGGTCGCCAAATGAGCCGCCACAGTATCGCTGGAGTAATAAACCTCGATGTCCACGCCTGTCTCGGCAGAATACTCAGCCGCCTTTTCCTCCAGCTGGCTCTGAATCTCAGACTTGGAGTTGAAAATTGTAATCGATACGGAATCGTCCGCCAGCGCAGGAACCGCTCCGCCCGCCAGAGACATCGTCATTGCTGCTGCTATTGCAAAAGAAACTTTTCTTTTCATAAAAATAATTCTCCTTTCAAGCAAAAACCTGATTGCGTGACTCTCCTGTTTCATGTATAATCATGGCCAAATAAAGCAAAAATATTGCCACTTTTTCCTTTCACCGCGGCACCAGAAATTCCGGCCGGCAGGGTGTCATATGCGGATGAAAGGATTTTGTGTTATTGTCGGAATTGTGCATATTTTTAGGTGTTATCCATTTGTTTTCTGCTATTTTAAGTATCAATATTATGTTATCAGATCGCAGATGTCGGATTGCTCAATTCTCGTACTATTTTTATTGCTTTCTGTCCACGACTTTATGGTGACATCATACCAGAGTAAATACAGAATTTCTTGTTTGAAATACAGAAAAAATAACACAAATTCCACATCACATCTATTTTTTGCTGTTACACTCTGCGGCTTTTGATGAAAGGAGGAAACTCATGGCAATCGATCTGGAAGAAAAGAAAAGCCACGGCACCGATTATTTTCCGTTTGAGTGCTACGGAGCGCAGGCGGAGTCCAACCGTTTTATCGTCGACTACCACTGGCACCGACAGATAGAAATCATCTGCGTCGACCAGGGCGAACTGGTACTCATGGTGGAGGGCGAGACCCATGTCGGGCAGGCCGGCGATATCTTTTTCATCAACCCTGGACAGGTACATCAGTTGGTGCTGGAGCAAAACAACAGCTCCTATTTTTCGTTCGTCTTTGAGCCGGACTGGCTGGATTTTAAACAGGCAGATTATGTGCAGGACGCACTTTTGAATCCCCTGAAAAAGACATTGGGATTCCCGCTCAAGGTCACCAGCGAGCAGACCTGCCACCAGATCCTGCTGCGCGACATTCGCTCGATCAAGCAGATCTACGTCATGCAGCCGGACTGCTACCGCCTGATGATCAAAATTCTGCTCTACAAGATGCTGCTTATGCTGGAGACCAACCAGCTGTTCGTCCCCGTCACTCCGGCTGCCACTGTCACCCACTCGCTGACCACCATCCGCATCCGGGAGCTGACCGACTACATCGCCGCCCACTACCAAGAGCGCATTTCGCTGGAGCAGGGTGCCGAAATCATGCATATGTCCCCGAAATATTTCAGTTCCTTCTTCGTCAAGACCTTCCTGGTCAGCTTCACTCAGTATATCAACCACTACCGCGTAGATCAGGCCTGCGTCCTCCTGAAGACGACCGACCTGCCGATCATGGAAATCGCATTCGAAACAGGGTTTGAGAATTTCAGTTATTTCATCCGCAAGTTTAAGGAGATCCGGGGCTGTACACCCAAAGAATACCGCAAACAAAGAGCGCCCATCGCCGGAGAAGCTTCACAGGCGATTGTCGGCGGCACCGGGGAAGAATTTCGGAAGATACAGGCTGTGCTGGAGGAGATCTGAGTGTGCTGAAATATCAGAATAATTATGCATATTTGCAAAAAATAACGAAAATTCGAAAACGCTGAAGTGAAAAAGTAAATTCCACTCTGAAAAGCGCAAAAAATTGGTGGTG
>JAJBVE010000123.1 GCA_020859995.1 Clostridiales bacterium | reverse complement strand
TGTGGGAAAATACAAGTATTTTTATTGCGAAAAGTTTTTATTCTTTAGCGCTGCTTCACCGGAACCCACATTGAAAATTTTGGTGCAGTCATCACTTTCAATAATCGTCCGATATGCACGGACAATATCTCTCACATCACTAAAATCACGTTCTGCAGCAAGGTTCCCAACCTTTATCGTTCCGGGCTTGCCAGACTTTTCAATCTCGGCTACTTGCTTGCAGAAACTTGGAAGCACAAATGAATCTTTCTGTCCGATACCAGTGTGATTGAAAGGACGGACACAGTATATCTGCATTCCATATCTCTCACGATACACCTCTGCAAATCGCTCCTGCGCCATTTTTGAAATACCATAGGGGTTATTTGCGTTCAGAGGCGTCTGTTCACTGATCGGCTCACTGGATTCTTCATACTCCTCACTGGAGCCAATGAACATGACCTTGGGTTTGGCAGTTACTTTCCTGGCAGCTTCCATGACATTCAGAGCACCGATGACATTAACAGACATAGTTGTTTGTGGGATTCCCCAGGACGCACCCACACTGCTGATAGCGGCAAGATTGATAATCATATCCGGCTGAATATCAGCCACAAGGCTGTCAACACTCTCAGCGTCTAAGAGGTTAGCCTGCCTGAAATCAACGCCGTCAATCTCTTTGGCTGCGATGTCACTTCCGTAGACCTCATATCCATGTTCCTGAAACTCTCTTGCCAGATAAGAGCCCACAAAGCCGCCAATTCCGAAAATCAATAGTTTCTTCTTCAAAACATGGCCCCCTCTCCGATAGATTCTTCTTTACAGCAATCCTGCTTCTTTCCTTGCCAGCTGAATGTCATGTTCAGCCATGATTGCACACAGCTGCTCATAGCTTGTCTTCTGCGGATTCCAGCCGAGCTTCGTCTTTGCCTTTGTCGGATCACCCCAAAGGTTAACCACATCGGTCGGACGGAACCACTGCGGATTCACGCACACAACCATCTTGCCGGTTGCTTTGTCGTAACCCTTCTCATCTAAGCCAGTGCCTTTCCACTCAATCTCGATGCCGTCGTTTGCAAAGGCAAGCGTCGTAAACTCACGGACAGTATGCTGAACACCGGTAGCAATTACATAATCGTCTGGCTCCTCTTGCTGAAGGATCAGCCACATGCACTCTACATAATCTTTTGCATAGCCCCAGTCACGCAGGGAATCCAGATTTCCAAGCTCCAGATGATCCTGCAGACCGCAGGCAATACGACCGGCTGCCAAAGTAATCTTGCGGGTAACGAAATTGTCGCCGCGGCGCTCGGATTCATGGTTAAAGAGGATTCCATTGCAGCAGTACATTCCATAAGCTTCGCGGTACTCCCTCATCATCCAGAAACCATACTGTTTCGCAACTGCATAAGGGCTGTAGGGATGGAACGGGGTGTTCTCATTCTGAGGGCATTCCTCGACTTTGCCGTAAAGTTCAGATGTGGAAGCCTGGTAAATACGGCAGGTCTTTTCTAAACCACAGGTATGTACGGCTTCCAGGATACGAAGAACACCAAGTGCATCCACATCACCTGTATACTCTGCAGCGTCAAAGGAAACCTGCACATGACTCTGCGCCGCGAGGTTATAAATCTCATCCGGCTGGACCTTCAGCACAATTCTCATGATGCTGGAGGAATCGGACAGGTCACCTTCGTGAACCGTGATTTTATCCAAAATATGATCAATACGGGAAGTCGTTGATACAGAAGCACGGCGGATAATACCATGTACTTCATATCCTTTCTCCAACAATAACTCTGCCAGATAAGAACCATCCTGACCCGTGATACCAGTAATCAATGCTTTCTTCATAGTGTTTTCTCCTCATAAATTATTTGTTTTTCAACATCTAACCTTTAAAATCTCTGCTTCGCCGAGCAGGTAGCACCTGCCCATTCCTGCAGGGATATACAGGCAATCACCTTTTTGAAACCGAACCGGCTTCTTTGTGTCATCCATCGTTTCAATCTGCCCTTCTCCATCAAGACAGAGGATGATCTGAAACGATTCTTCCTTCACAGAGAAAGACAGTCCTTTTGTAACGACAATTCGCTCCGTTTCAAAATACTTACAGCGGCAGAGAATCTCTCTGGAACATCCCGGATAATAGTGAATAAACCTGTGTTTCTGCTTGACATCAGGCGCAGCACCCATATCCATGACTTCCACAGCCTTATCGAAGTGAAGTTCCCGCTTCTTGCCGTTTTTATCAATCCTGTTATAGTCATAAACGCGGTATGTCACATTTGAGCTTTCCTGTATCTCAGTAACCAGTGTACCGGCGCCGATTCCGTGGACTGTTCCGGCAGGAACATAGTAGATGTCGCCCTTGTGGACTTTCACTTTTTGCAGATGCTTGTCCAAGCTTCCCTGCTCTACGGCATTTCGTAACAGATTCTCTGTCACAGGATGTGTGAAGCCATATATAAGACTGGCCTCTTCAACCGCATCCATGATATACCACATCTCAGACTTACCGTTCTGCCCTTCATGTTCCCTGGCATAGGTATCGTCTGGGTGAACCTGGACTGACAGGTCTTTTTTCGCATCAATAAACTTAACCAGAACCGGCAGTTCCTTTGTATCTCCTACCTTTGTGCCAAGATATTCCGGATGCTCTTTTAGCACCTCTGCCAGCGTTCTGCCTGAATATTTACCATTTGCTACGATACTGGGACCGTCTGGATGGACGGAACATTCCCATGTCTCAGCCAGCGGCGTCATATCAATTTTCTTACCAAACTCATCTCTTAGTCTCGTACCACCCCAGAGGTAGTCCTTACCCGCCGGGAGAAGTTTCATAATTTCCATGACGGGTCTCCTGCGTTACTTCTCTATCTCATATTTTTTCTTGTCATCTACATTAATGGCTTCACCAATCTGGACCTCGATAATATCCAGATCCGTTTCAGCTTCCACCATATGCTTACATCCAGCAGCTATTGTAATCACATCACCGGTACGGAGAATCTGTTCCATACCATCTACTGTGGCTTTACCCCTACCGGAAACGACTGTCCACACTTCCTCACGGTAGTCATGGCTGTGATAACTCATATGCTCTCCTGCACGGATAGAAACCTTAACCGTCATAGACCCCTGCTGCACATCCATTACCGTGTATGTACCCCAGGACTTCTCCGCAAACATAACATCAGTGCTGATCTTCTCAACAAACGGTTTCATGTAGCCGCTGCGCTCTTTATCAGAAACAAGAATACCGTCACCGCTTGCGGCGATTACCATGTCTTTGCAGCCCATAGCGAGAATCGGAATATTCAACTCATTTACAATCTGTGTATTCTCACAGGTTTCATCCATGACAGCTTTGCCTTTGATATCATCTGCCATAACCTCAGCCATCATGTTCCACGTTCCGACATCTTTCCAAGAGCCGGAATAACGGACAACCTGGATGGACAACTCTTTCTCAACAACAGCATAGTCAAAAGAAATCTTTGTCAGCGTCTCATACTTGGCATATAGTTCACGGTAATCTGTAAAGTCCACCATGCTGTGAGCTTTATCAAGTAAGTAGCTGAGCTTGAAAGCGAACACACCAGCGTTCCACAAAGCATCCTGTTTCAGGTATTCTTTTGCCGTCTCAGTATCCGGTTTTTCCTTAAATTCTTTTACATTGCTGACCTCTTCATTTGATTCAGGAATGATATAGCCGTACTTCTCGCTCGGATAAGTTGGCTCAATACCCATAAGAGTAAGATTTGCTGTCCCCTGCTTTACTGTGGCTTCCAACTTTTCAACACATTCGTAATAGCTGTTCTCCACATATGGATCGACCGGACAGACCGCTACAGCATCATCTAAAGATACTCCAATCTCATCATGCAAATATGCAGCAGCCAAAAGGATAGCTGGAAAAGTGTCGCGTCTGCATGGTTCCACGCAGATGGAGACTTTATCTCCCAGCTGATTATGTATGGCGCTTGCCTGTGACTTACTTGTGGCAATAGTCACCTTTGCCGATGGATCAACTTCAGTAATCTGACGGTAGACCCTCTGCACCATCGACTCATAATTTCCATCACTGTCTTTGAACAACTTAATAAACTGTTTGCTCCGTACATCATTGGAAAGAGGCCACAGCCGCTTACCGCTTCCGCCAGAAAGTAAAATGATGTTCATATGCTCCTCCCGTGTTTCTATCTGCTTCATTCAATCAAGCAAAATAAACCTTCAATGCTTCTACAACCTTTTGTTCTATCTCAGTCGCAGTTTCTTTATCTTTGGCACTGATGGATATATATGTCGGCAGTTAAACACTTTGGAGAGGCTTATACCTCTCTTTTTTGTTGTAAAT
>JAJBVE010000024.1 GCA_020859995.1 Clostridiales bacterium | reverse complement strand
GGCAGGAACTCTTTTTCGTTCCTGCCCTTTTGAATCTTATCTGCAATGCATTTTCTTTTTATGCCGCTTCTTTTCCACCGGTTCCTTACCCGTATTTTTCAGATTCTCAGGACGATCCAGTGTCAGCTTTCGCTCCGGGAAAAATTTCCTGTATCGCTCAACCTGCAGCCGCAAGGTTTCCCGCGCTCTGACATGGGGAATTTTCTCTACATAAGCATCCAGCCCAACATAATCAATTGCAATATTTGTTCCAAGCACCATTGCCTGCCTCTCGAAACTCCCTCAGAATGGCTTGCCTACTGCCAGCTCAATATTATTCTCTATTGTTTCATCTGGATGAAAGATTCCCATGTTGCTGAGAAGTGCCGCGCCATTATCAAAGATTGGGGCGAAACGGTAGCCGTCATCAGATTTAATCAGACCCATATTATGAAAGTGGCGGTCTATATTTAACACAAGCATATCAAAACTCAGTAACGTGCGTAGATACTCCGTACAGTCCAGCCCCGAATAATCTTTAATGAAATCAATCGTAAACTTGATGCGGTCTTTCGGGTTCTGGAGCGTATAGAGCCGATCCGACAGTTCCCTGCCATATGCATACCGGTAAGCCGTTTTAAAGGATGTAAAAGTTTCTGTGTCCGGATTCAGGAAGTTTCTGCTGCGGCAACCAGATACACCATTAATCCGGCAGGCTTCATAAGGAACATAATCCTGAATGTTTGTAAAACTGAGGACATCACTGCAGATCTGTTCTGCCAGTCCCTCATAACCATCCCTGTTCTTTTTATACCAGAAACCATCCTTATAATATTTCGCCTGAATCCCGCTGCTGGAAAAACCGGCTGGAATCGCAAACTCTTTACCGATCGTATACTCAGTCAGTTCCACGGATTCTCACATCCTTCCACGAAATATCCTCTCCTGGAAATTTCAGCCAGAGAAAATCTTCCCACATCACGCCATGCGTCTTTTTTACGATCTCATACGGGTCATATTCATCAAGCCCGAGCCAGTCAAGATATTCTCCCAGGCAGTTCCTGTTCCGGTTCATACAGCGTCCTTCCAGGAATCCGTAAATCCTCTCCATATCAACCGGTCCGGAGTAAAACGGCTGCTCGTCCATCCTTGTGGTGTATTTTTTCACGCTGACCTCATTGTTCCTGATCTCCACATCCGCAGTTTTTCGGTCTTTGTTCATCACTGTAAAAGCGTAATATTCTATCATCCGATCACCTCAACATTCTATGTAAGCTTCCTGTCATTCCAACGTTCTGAATTATCCTCACACAGCCATCCATCTTGGATAAAATCATCCCTCGCACAGCCTGGAAATGCTTCAAATCATAGCCAGAGTATAATATATTTTTCCGACAATTGCACCTGTATCTTTTTCGGTTACAATTCATCTGCCATACTCTGTCCATACAAGAACGCCCTGCACTACAAGCCGGGTGGCGCTGTTCCCATTACAGGTAGATAATGTCACAACGCGGTCGATGCCAGAACTGGTCACTTCAGTATCAATCTCCGATTCCCCCGTCATTTCATCAAACCATTCCGCATAACTTCCATAGTCCTCAAATGAGATCGTGTAAGCATCACCAACCGCATCCACACTATGGACAGAAAAGATACGGTAAAGAAAATCCCCATCCGGCGTATAAATCCAAATATATGGACACAGAACCATCGTCTCTGAATCACGGAACTTTTTCAGCTTCGCAAACATACTTCCATCCCTCATGTTATGGCCATAGATGACCGTGTTGTAATCCTCCAGGTCTGCATGATTCTGGTAATCCATAAAGATACTCCCGGCATAAAGATAGCTGTCGTCCGGTGCCCGATGGAGGTAATAATCATTATCTTCTGACTGCATCACCGGATAGGATATCTCCACAGCAGGAATATGAATCCAGGCAATACAGTCTTCATAAGTATCCGCCAGCGAATCCCAATCGACCGTGATACGCTCCGGCGCATCATCCGGAAGGCTTTCCGTCAAATCATCCCTCTCTGCATCTGACTCATTTTCATCTGTTATATTCCCCGTACCCGATTTCAAATCATCGTCCTCTGGTTTGTCAGATTCATCCAGCTGCCCATCAGAGACACTGGTAAACGCAGACTCAATATCATCATAACCGTCCCTGCCTTTCTGGTAACCCAGATATACGCGCACAGCCATTACAATTCCCACAACCACAAGCGTAACAGCGGCGATCCCACAAATTAATTCTGTTTTTCTCATATAGTTCTGTCCTTTCGTACTTGCTTATTTACCGGGGAAACCGCCATTCTATATCCCATATACGCTTCCCCTATTGCCCTTTATCCTCTTCTGCTCCTCTGTTCTTCCAGTCCACGGTCGATCAGGCGGGAAGCCTGGTTTTTGGTGAGACTTGCAAAATCAATTTCACTCAGGAAACTCTCGTCAAACAATCCCTGGATAAATGTTTTCTGCTTTTCCGTTGCAAGCTGCCTTCCCCAGTTTCTGCATCGATCCGCATCCCACAGGTGCCTCTTTGCGGCAAAGGAGCTGCTCAGAATCTCATACATATCATCAAAAGCATCCTGCACAGGGATATCCCTTTTCGCATACAGGTCACCCTGTTTTCCTCTCAGAAACACGCTGGAATTGCCGGTGATATCTTCCGGCGTCACAATCGCGCGAAGGCCGTCTCCAATGGAACAGATAAAATTCCCATTCGCGCAGACTGTGTAATCCACGCCATGGGTATCATAATTTCCATTTTTCTCAAAGAGGTCAACCAACTCGGCATTTACCCTCCACGCATCCGGATTTGAAAAATCTGCCGCCTCCATCTGTTCTGCTTCTTCCTGCAGTTCCGTTATCAATCTGCCGTTAAATCGGTCATTGTCCCCCACTTTCTCCGGGTCCAGCCCGAAAAGTATGGGAGCCGTGCAGATCGGCAGCCTTGTTGCCCCCACACAGTCGATCAGCAGTAATTCTTCCTTGCCAGGATACAAACGGAGTCCCCTGCCTACCATCTGCACATAGACCGCCGCGCTTCTTGTCGGCCTGCAGATAATGATCGTCCTTACCATAGGCAGGTCAGTCCCTTCCGTCAGGACCATGCAATTAATCAGCACAGGTGTTTCACCTTCTTCAAATCGTTTCAGGCAGTCCCGCCGGTTTTCTGTTTCCGCTGTCACCACCTCCGCCTCCGGAATCAGCTCCTGCAGCCGGCGGGCATGGTTTACGGAGGCCGCAAAAATAATGGTCGGCCCGATTGCTTTTTTCCGGTAAATGTCCGCGATCACCTCATTGCATTCCCGAATATCAACAGCGACCTCAATATCTCCCTGGTTAAAATCCCCAGCAGTTGTCCGGGCATCGCAGATGTTATAGCCAATATCTATCCGTTCACAGCGGATATTGCTGAGCCAGCCATTCTGGATGCCCCATTTGATATCCCGCTGAAACACGACCTTCGAGTAAATGTTTCCCAGTTTTACGCTGTCTGCCCGATTCGGTGTAGCGGTAAACCCCAGATGGAGTCGAGGCTGAAAATAATCATAGATTTTCCGGTAGACCGGAGCAACGCTGTGGTGTGCCTCGTCTGTAATGAGCAGGTCAAAATCATCCGGCCGGAACCTGTCCAGCCTCCGAACCAGCGTCTGCACACTGGCCGAAACCACCTCCTCCCCATCCGAGAATTCTTTTGCCTGTTCAACGCCAAAGCTGCATCCCTGCTCTGCATAATACTTCTCCGGCTGATGGACAAGTTCCTCCCGGTGTGAAAGGATCAGCACTCTCCCCCGCCGTCTAACATGCGTAAATACCCAGGTCTTCCCAAGCCCGGTCGCCATGACCACCAGATAAGCCCCATTTTCAAGCCCATCCAGTGTTTCCAGGCATTCTTCCTGATAATCTCTTGCTTCCGACAATTCGATTCCCCCTTCCGGTTCCTGACCCGCAAAGCGGATCATTCTTTATCTGTCTTCTTTTTCAGCGCAAACCGGCGATTATACAAAACCAACAGGCTCTCCAGTGCTGCTTTCGTTTTGCGGCATATCATCGACTTGCTGTAGTGTTTTTCCGCTGCGTAGACTGTCTGCCCTTCCCGTTTCACATACACATGTGAAATCAGCTCAGCCTGTTCTGCCGGCAGAGAGCGGATACAGAATCTCACATAGTTCAGCTTCTCCTGCCCCTTTGTGATCCTGAGTATCTGCTGTGCGATTTCATTTCCCTGCTTTTCCAGATCACGCTCCACGGAAACGAGAATGTTATAAATCGTGTCCGCATTTCTCCGCGGCGGATCTCCCCCTGAGTTTTCTTCCGTGTTACTGCTGCGCAGGGACTTGCGCCAGATGCACTCTTCAAACGATTCGAGCCTCGCAAATTCC
>JAJBVE010000126.1:2733-4477 GCA_020859995.1 Clostridiales bacterium | reverse complement strand
GACGTGGCCTTTGCCCAGCTCCTGCTGTGCTGGCTGGCCGCCACCCCAGACCAGCCCTTCACGGACCGGGATCAGGTGCAGGCGGTGCAAAACTTCAAAAACGCTGCCCACTATGACCTGAAAACGGTGAATCTGATGCTGCCGGACGGCCGCACCTATTCCGTGGCCCAGGCTGCCCGAAAGGTGATCGCCCTGATGCGGGACTTTTACCGGGACTATACCGCCGAAGTGCAGCAGGTGCTGGACTTTGAGGACGCTAAATTTATCGATGGAGAAAACCGATACGCCTGGAGGATTCGCAGAGCCTTTTCCGGCGGTTTTGTCCGCAAGGGGCTGGCATTGGCTGAGCAACGGCAGGAGGAAGCCAATGTGTGAGCTGTTCGGCGTCAGCGTCTCGGCCCCAATCCCAGTGAATGACTGTTGAGGGCTGTGACGTATGCCGGGCTGATTTCAGATGAAGAATAAGACATACTACAGGCTAGGAAGGAGGAACTGTTGGAATGAAAAAAGCGATTGTGATAGGTTCCGGCGCTGGGGGCGCTATGGTGGCCAAAGAGCTGCAAGGCCATTTTCAGGTGACGATATTGGAGGCCGGGAGTGAGTTTAAGCCCTTTGCCTTTTCTGTAGACAAGCTGGCTGGGCTTCGTAAGACTGGGCTGTTTCTGGATGAACGAATGATTTCTATGCTGTTCCCGGCTATGCGGGTGCAAAAGGCCACCTCGGATATGGTAATGGTACATGGCAGATGCACGGGTGGTACCACGACTCTCGCCACCGGCAGCGCGCTGCGATATGATAAGGGTTTACTGAAATTGGGCATCCATCTGGATGAGGAATTTGAGGAGCTTGCGCAGGAAATTCCTCTGTCCACTGACCACGAGAAATATTGGTCATCCAAGACGAAAGCGCTTTTTGACGCCTGTGTGCAGTTGGGATTTAATCCAACACCTACAGGCAAGCTGGTGGACTTTAACCGCTGCGTCCATTGTGGTCACTGTGTGCTGGGGTGTCGTACAGGGGCAAAATGGGACAGCCGCAGGCTTCTGGCAGAGAGCATCGAAAAGGGCGCCGTACTGAAAACCAACTGCAAGGTGACAAAGCTCGGCATTGATCGCAGTGACAATACCGTACATACCGTCTATGCAAAAGAAGGTGGGAAGCAGACGACTTACAGCGCCGATCTGGTAGTCCTGGCTGCCGGAGGACTGGGGACGCCACTCATTCTGGAGTCCTCCGGGATCACCTGTGAGACCACGCTTTTCGTCGATCCCGTACTTTGCGTAGCTGCACAGTATCCGGGAGCCGGACAGGATCATCATATTTCTATGCCATTCGTTATGCAGAGAGATGGCTATATGCTGTCCCCTTATATGGACTATCTCAGCTTTTTCTTCAATAAGTCCTGGCGTCTGCCGTCCAAAGATATACTCAGTATAATGATAAAGCTCTCCGATTCCAGCTTTGGTGCCAGCCGCAGCCGAAAGGTAGAAAAGGAGCTGACCCTGACAGACCAGGAGCGGCTGAAAGCCGGCGTATCTGACTGCAAGGCGATTTTGGGAAAAATGGGCGTTGCTGAGAATGATGTATTCCTTGGAACACTGAATGCGGGACATCCCGGCGGGATGCTGCCGCTTACTTCGGAGGAATCAAAGAGCTTTCACAATCGCCGCCTGCCTGAAAATCTGTATATCGCCGATGCCACATTGCTGCCGGAGTCGATGGGGAATCCACCGATCTGGACGAT
>JAJBVE010000126.1:0-2633 GCA_020859995.1 Clostridiales bacterium | reverse complement strand
GATGAGACATTTCAGAGATTGGTGGCGATGGAGGAGGGCTGCGCCCAGCGAAAAAAATATCAGGGTTGATTCTTAATAAGGATGCTTTTAATTGATGCTGTCACCTATCGGCTTGTCAAAGCAGCGTGATCTGATTGATTTTTTCTGGTCAATCATCTATAATCATCGTATAGATTTGTCTGACAGTGTTACCATAAGGATTGTCAGCAGAAAGAAGGACTTTTCTTATGAAGCATACGATGAAAAATTGCTTACTGATGATGCTTTCTCTGGCTTTTGTTGTGGCTCTCGCAGGATGCGGGGCAACGGCAGGTTCAGAAGAAAGCAATGCCTTCTCTACCGAAACGGAATCATCGGAAGCTTCGGATGAAGAACCCTCCGATGAAATCAGTGCAGATGAACAGACGCTTCAGGACTGCTACCTAGTCACAAACGTGTATGGTGATGGCCAGAAACCGTGGTATATCGTCCTTGCATATGATGCAGAGATCGACCCGTCCAGCGTTTCGATAGAGGATTATGAGGTGGACGGCTATGAGATCGAGGCTGTTTATACCAATTCGGAAGCAGTGCTTCCAGACGAAAGCACCACTGGAAGTTATGTGCTGATCGAGCTGTCTACGGATTACACGACGACGAACTACGGCGGCAGCGGCTCCGGTGGTTCCGCCTCTTACAACGGTGGAATGATGGAAAACCGGGGCGACTTCGATGATGACGCCGTGACGGACGCCGACAACTCGGTGGACGCTGACTTTGACGAAAAGGAAGACCGCTCTGGAGTGGGTGGTTCCGATACGTCTGAAATGACAGGCGACAGGATGCAGGGAAACGGAACCAGCAGCGGAAGAGGTTCTATGTCTATACAGACATCTCTAAGCAATCAGCTGTCCGTCACCGTTCAACAGACAGGAAGCATCTCGTCCACGAATGGGGCGGTGTTGGACGCTTGGGCGGAAAGCTACTCGACCGACTATACCGAAAACGTCAATCTTTTGGTAGAGAATTTTACGCTGGATACCTTTACCCTCTCAGACGGAACCACCCTGATGTACAGCCTTTATCTGCCGGAGGATTATAACGAGGATACGGCATATCCGCTTGTCTTGTTTATGCCGGATGCTACCGGCGAAGGCAGCGATGAGTATCTCGCTTTGACAGAGAGTTTGGGCGGCGTGATTTGGACAACAGAAGGATGGCAGAGTGAGCATGAAACCATTGTGCTGGTTCCTCAATACGAAAATTCCAACACCGAAGACCCGGCCAATACAATGGAGTTGGTGACAGAAATCGTCAGTCAGTACAGTGTGGACACGTCCAGAGAATACCTTGTGGGGCAGTCCTCCGGAACGATACGCTCCATTAAACTGCTGATCGACTACCCGGATGAGTTCGCCGGCGCTCTGCTGGTTGCAGGGCAGACAGATTCCGCCTATACAGATTCTATCGCAGACCTTGCCTCGCAGAACATCTGGATGATTTGCTCTGAAGGGGACGCAAGAGCTTATCCGGGAATGACCGAAATTACGGAAGCGGTGGAAGCAGCCGGAACGAAAGTCACCATTGCACAGTGGTCTGCCGCTCTTACAGATGCGGAACAGGAACAACTTGCGGCAGAGCAGGCTTCCGCCGGAACGACCATCAACTGGACAATTTTTGATACTGGAACCGTCATGAGGGATGACGTTACTTCCTCTGATGCCACAGAGCATATGAATACCTGGCGTGTGGCCTATGATTTGGACACAGTGCGTGAATGGCTGTTTGAACAGACAAAGTAGTTTCTCTACGTTAGGGCGCTGAGACAATAGACATTAGGACAAATTGAACCGGCGGGTCGTCCATCGTGACGGCCCGCCGGATTTTCTTTTGGATTCCTCCAGACTGCGTCACAAATGCGGCGCAGCCTTTCCTCAAAAAAACAGCTCACATTCTTTCCTGTTGGCACAGAAAACGCCGAGCGTTATTCCGCCCACGTCAGTGATAACACGCCCCAGTTTCTTTACTCCAACGGAGCAGACGGAAATGCAGTGCATACAGTTAGTGCCGTCAAACGTGTAATTACAATAATCACAATGACAAAGCAAAACGATTACACCTCCTTAATATCTGCTCTATCGATTTTGCACCGTCTATTATAAAGCGTTCCGCAGGAATGCGCGGTCCATCACCTCCGGTGATGTTCAAAAGGGGTTTGGGGATTCCCCCAACCAGCCAGCGGAGCGGAGTCTTTGGTAGCACAAAGACATTGCTGGCCGCTTAGTAAAATGGAGTGAAAACGTACCTGAACACTGCGAAATCGTGATTATCCAATCACATAAGTTGAGGGATTGATTGTGATAGCGGCTCGTAAATCTTGATGGCAAGTATTCCATCGTTGCGCAGCGTTTGTCGGCAATGCACACAACCCACGCCTCTTTATATTTGGGCGGTATGGGTGTCAGCGGAAACATATGCCTCCGGATAATGTTTTCCTCATGTGGCTCAAGCGTTCATTGTCACAAGGGAGCGACCTCCGTTGTAGGAGCCGCTCCCATCAGGCAAAGGAATCATCCAAAGAACGGAACATTGTCCCGCCGATCTCAATAATCTCATCAATCGGGATGTCTGTCCCGTCCGTCAGCACAACAAGC
>JAJBVE010000056.1 GCA_020859995.1 Clostridiales bacterium | reverse complement strand
CGCCGTCTCAGTTTCCTTCAGTGTTTCGGTCTCTTTGTCTGTCTGTGCCTCCGTCTCCGCCTCGGTCTCGGTTTCTGTCTGCGCCTCCGTCGCCGCCTCGGTCTCCGTTTCTGTCTGTGCCTCCGTCGCTGCTTCCGTCTCCGTTTCTGCCTGCGTCTCCGTCGCTGCTTCCGTCTCCGTTTCTGCCTGTGCCTCCGTCACTGCTTCGGTCTCCGTTTCTGTCCGCGCTTCCGTCTCGTTCTCGCTTTCCGTCTCGATTTCATCCGCTGTCCAGCTGACCGCAACGGGTGAGAGTCCTGTCAGAGTCATCTGGATCCCATCATCTGTCAGAGTGAGTTCCGGGAATTCATATTCGCCGGCAGTTTTGCCCAAAGCGTTTTTGCTGAACATATGGACAACTGTGAAGGAATAACCAGTCTTGCCGGTTCCGCTCGGATAAGCAAGCGTCACGGTAATGCCCTCCTCCGGGAAATGTTCTTCATCCGCCACCACCCATTCACCATCCAGCTGAACAAGCAATTCGACATCATAGTACGCGATCGTTTCCTCTGATGCCTCAGACACCTGACTTACCATAATCTGAAGCAATGCAGACTTGAGTGTCTCAACACTGTCCATTCCGGCTGATACCAGATCATCGGATACGCTTTCCACACTGCGGACTACAACCAGACGATACATAAGATCATTGTATTCAAAATCATAGGTGGCTTCTGATTCCGTCTCGGTCTCGGCTTCCGTTGCTGCATTTGTTTCGCTTTCGGTTTTTGTTTCCTCTTCGACAGGAGCCTCAGTTTCCGCGCTGACTGTCAGCGTATACGATGCCGTGGCAGCAGTATAGCTGTCGCTGCCGGACACGCTTGCTGTAATGGTTGCCGTCCCTGCGCCAACAACCGTCACCTGACCATTCTCATCTACGGACGCTACGGAAGAATCACTGCTGGTATAGGTGATTGTCCCATATACCGTAGTCAGTGTCAGCGCATTGGTAAATGCAGCATCTCCCTCCGTTTTCGTCACTTCTGTTGTTTCATAAGCAAGAGACTGAGCTGCTGCCGTTATCACGATCGCTGCCGCCTCACTGGCCGCTCCAGAATAGTTGCCGGATGCCTCAACAGACGCAACCACATAATAAGTACCAGCCTCTACTGGCAGGGTATCCGCATTCAACGGCTCAGTGCAATCGGCGTCACTGTAATAGGTATAAACAACCGCACCATCATAAGTTTCATTATTCACAAGCGTCACCACTGCCTCGCCGATAGAAACGGCTACTCCGGTATAAGTCACCGTTTTGTCTTCCAGTGATACAATCGGTGCCGCCAGCGTAATCTGGTAGTCCGCCGCAATGCTTGCTGCTTTGTAATTTTCGCTCTCCGCTATGGAGACTGTCACCTTGTAATTTCCAACCGCAGTCGGCGCAGCCGCAAGTACGGTACCTTCCGCATCCTCCCATGTAACAGCTGCGCTCTCAGAACCATATGCTGCACTCACAGTAACGGAAGCGGATGCCCCATCATAAATCTTTGATAAATCTCCGGAAATCTCCAGGGCATTTTCTGCCTTGTTAACTGTCTGACTCAGACTGCCGGTCCATATTTCCTCCATATTGTTCCAGGTAAGCATCAGATTTCCCGTTATTTCTCCAGCAGACAAGCCTGTGTCACTGGTGACTGTAACGGTGATATTCTCACCTGTGGCTGCTTCTGTTCCGCTCAGGCTGGCGGTAAAGCCCGCCGATGTCTCCGCGGATATACCAGTGACCTTCTGATTACCGGTATTCGTAAAGATATATGTAACACTACTGCCGGAAGCATAGCCATAGGTCAGCTCTGCAAATTCACCTGCATTTTCTGTCAGGCTCAATTCATAAGTAGCCTCTTCAATATCTATGCTGCCGCCGGTTACCTTAATACTTCCGCCTATATCAGTCAGATTCCCGGCCGGAATGGTCCATTCCAGTGAACCGCTGATCACTTCACCGGCTGTTCCGCCAACTGTGATGGTTACCGTTGTATCATTTGTACGTGCCACGCTCTGACTCAGACCATCCGGAAGATTGGTAATCCAGCTTCCCGTCAGAGAATCCGCAAGCGTTGCGTTTCCTATAGTAAGTGTAATTTCTGTATTGTCAATGGCAACTCCGGTATAACCTGTGATCGTACCATCTGCTGACAGACGGACCTCCGCAGCGATAACTGTTACCGGTATGGTATAATCATTATAATTATCGCAACTGCTTACCGGAACGGAAATCACCGCTGTCGTCTGTGCTGCCTGAGCAGTCGTAGCAAAGGACAGTACACCTTCCGACACAGACAGACTGCTGCTGTCAACGAGTTCCCCGCCATCCGTATTCAGCGAAGGAGTCCCGCATGCTCCGCCCGCCAGGACGTCAGCTGACAAATCCACGCTGACATCACTGACCGCCTGGTTTGCGATGACCTTTTGCTCATATTCACCAGCCTCATAGTCCGCCTTTGAAATGCTGGCAGCAGCGGTCGCTGTCGTTGAAGAGAGCTGATAGTTATCAACAGCACTTCCGGAGAGCGTTATGCCGGTCGCCGTAATGGTCGTTGCTTCCTTCACCTCCGCGCTGTTGTACGCATAGCCTTCCGCTGCGGCGGAAACATCGTCCCCATCGACTATATCCGTCAGTGTCAATGTCAAATCAGTATTTACTGCAGTTGTTCCATCGTAGGTTTTTGTTGTGGTGCCACTGATGGCTGCTGTAAGCGTTTTCCTCTCAATGGTAAATTCACCGGATGTGGAACCGGTATAATTTCCTGTACCGGTCACTGTAACGGTCGCAGTACCGGCATTCACATTATTGTCGTAAGATGTAACAGTATAATCCGTTCCCTCCGTCAGGCTTGCGGAATCTGTCATCACAGTGACCGACGGTTTCTGGGCTGTGCCGTTGTAAACATAATCCCCAGAAGCAACTGCTACCGCCGCGTCCGAAATAGCAGCCGGGTCAATTGTAAAGCTCTGCTCCACACTTCCCGTATAATTTCCAACACCTGAAATTGTCACAGTGGCTGTTCCCGCATTTATATTATTGCTGTAAGACAGGGTATAATCCGTTCCATTTGTTAAAGTCGTCGTATCCGTGACAATCGCCGCATCTGTCACAGTAATCGAAGCTTCTTTTGCAGCACCATCATAAGTGTAGCTGGCAGAAGTATCAAGCTCGACCATACTCTCTGTCAGGCTTTTCGGAGAGATGGTAAATGTTTGATCCACACTGCCGGTATAATAACCTGTTCCGGTAATTGTCACTGTGGCCGTACCTGCATTTACGTTATCACTGTAGGACAGATTATAGTCCGTTCCCGCAGTTAAACTCCTATCCCCATAAGATACAGAAACCGTAGGTTTCTTTGCCGTGCCATCATAAGTACAGTCAGAGGCATCCAGAGAAACCGTACAGCTGGTAATCGGAGCCGTAATGGTTGCCGTAGCAGAAACGGACTCTCCCAATGCCGAAGCTGTCAAGGTCGCCGTCCCAGGTGCCTTAGCGGTTATCATTCCATCGGATATGGTCAGCAGATTGCTGTCATCGACTGTCCAGGTGGGGGAGACCGTCGCTGAAACACTATTACCAGATGGCCATGTCCCAGACAAAGAAACGGATGCTTTCACAGTTGGAACCGCAGCCGTCGCGCCGCCCACCTCCAGACTGTATGCAGTCGGATCTGCAGTCAGGGTCGCGCTGCTTACATCATTTGAATCAACACTCGTACTGACCGTCGTCGTACTGTCATTGGCTGTTGTACTGGAAGCACCACTATTACTGGTGCCAAATTCCTGTACCCAGTAATAATATCCGTTGAGATAGACACAGGCAATGCCGATAGACGAATAGTTACCAAGCATATTCCGGCGGTGTCCCTGCCCGGAATATGCTTCTTCTGTCTCCTGCCACGACGCAAAGGCAGCCGCAGCAGATGTCTGCCCTGCCGCAATATTTTCAGCTGAACTGGTAATAGATACAATTGTGCTGCTCAAAGAAGACCAGGAAGATCTGTTTGGCCTTGTATGTGAAAAAGAAATTGCAATTTCCGCCGCACGCTGCATGGCAATTTCTTCAAGCGCATAATCATAAGTCAGCTCAGAAAGCCCCAAATCGGTTACCTTTGCTGAATCATCTTCATTCCAATACCAGGCCTCGTCTCCGATCCGAAAGGCATTGATCATAGCAAGCATGCTTCTCGCCTCGGTCTGGCAATACGTAACATCATACGAAATAGTCGTTGTATCCGCTTCTGCCAGGATCGTACTCGACGGACATGTGATCAGCAGGACCGCAGCAAATACAAATATAAATGATAATAATCTTTTTTTCATATTCTCTTGATTCCTCCCTTGAATGAATTCACGACCAAATTGCATCCTGCCAAAAATAGAATTCCGAATATTCGGGCGGGGTGTGCCCGCCTGCCAATGGCTTGCCGCTCAAACACCAATGGTTTTGTCATATAGGAAAATCCGGGAACTGTTTTCCTTTCCTATATGACAAAAAGGTGCATTCCATCCATGGAAAATGGGCAGAATGCACCTTTCAAGTATGTCTCTATGCAGGTAAACAGGCGCAAATCATTGCTTGCGTTGTAATTTGGTCAGTATAAAATGACATTAAAACTTTCCTGCGTCAGCAGCTTCCTGCACGCTCACCGCAACGGCTACGGTCATTCCGACCATCGGGTTGTTGCCCGCGCCGATGAGACCCATCATCTCTACGTGCGCCGGTACGGAGGAGGATCCTGCGAACTGTGCGTCAGAATGCATACGGCCAAGGGTATCGGTGAAGCCATAGGAAGCCGGGCCTGCCGCCATGTTATCCGGATGCAGAGTACGGCCTGTGCCGCCGCCGGATGCTACGGAGAAGTACTTCTTGCCAGCCTCGATGCGCTCTTTCTTGTAGGTACCAGCTACCGGATGCTGGAAACGGGTCGGGTTGGTAGAGTTACCGGTGATGGAAACGTCTACGTTCTCTTTCCACATGATCGCTACACCTTCCGGAACGCTGTTTGCGCCGTAGCAGTTTACTTTTCCGCGAAGGCCGTCGGAATAAGACTTGCGGAAGACTTCCTCTACCTGGTTGGTATACGGATCGTATTTGGTCTCCACATATGTAAAGCCGTTGATTCTGGAAATGATCTGTGCAGCGTCTTTGCCAAGACCGTTCAGGATCACGCGGAGCGGTTTCTGACGAACCTTGTTTGCTTTCTCTGCGATACCGATTGCGCCCTCAGCTGCCGCGAAGGACTCATGGCCTGCAAGGAATGCGAAGCACTCGGTGTCCTCTTCCAGGAGCATCTTGCCCAGGTTGCCATGGCCTAAGCCAACCTTACGGGTATCTGCCACAGAGCCCGGGATGCAGAAGGACTGCAGTCCCTCGCCAATCGCTGCAGCAGCGTCAGCAGCCTTGCGGCAGTTCTTTTTGATTGCGATTGCTGCGCCAACGGTATAAGCCCAGCATGCGTTCTCAAAACAGATCGGCTGAATGCCCTTGATCTGATTGTAGACATCCAGGCCGGCGTCCTTTGTGATCTTCTCCGCTTCTTCGATCGAAGCGATGCCATAGCTGTTTAATACAGCATTGATCTGGTCAATTCTTCTTTCATATGATTCAAATAAAGCCATTTTTATTCACCTCCAGCACTCATTCTTTTCTCGGATCGATAATTTTAACAGCATCAGCAACGCGGCCATACTGGCCTTTTGCCTTCTCCCACGCGGTGTTCGGATCGTCGCCCTTTTTGATGAAATCGGTCATCTTGCCAAGGCTGACAAACTGATATCCGATGATCTGGTCGTCCGCGTCAAGAGCGATACCGGTCACATAGCCCTCTGCCATCTCCAGATAGCGAGGTCCTTTTTTCAGAGTGCCGTACATGGTACCAACCTGGGAGCGAAGTCCCTTGCCAAGATCTTCCAGTCCGGCGCCGATTGCAAGGCCGTCCTCAGAGAATGCGGACTGGGATCTGCCGTAGACAATCTGCAGGAACAGCTCTCTCATAGCTGTGTTGATCGCGTCGCAGACAAGGTCTGTGTTCAGAGCTTCAAGAACGGTAAGACCGGGAAGAATCTCAGCAGCCATTGCTGCGGAGTGGGTCATGCCGGAGCAGCCAATGGTCTCTACCAGAGCCTCCTGGATAATGCCGTCTTTGATATTCAGGCTCAGCTTGCAGGCTCCCTGCTGCGGCGCGCACCAGCCTACGCCGTGGGTGAAGCCGGAGATATCTTTAATCTCTTTCGCCTGTACCCATTTCGCTTCCTCCGGAATCGGAGCGGCGCCATGACAGACTCCCTGTGCCACCGGGCACATTTCTTCTACTTCTCGTGAATAAATCATTTGTCTTACTCCTTTCGGTAAAAATATGAAAAATGTATTCTCATAAAGCGGCGGATGCCGGAATTATCATTTTGTCAGAGACAATGAGGAAATCTCTGCCCTCATATAAATGGTCTTCATCCATAAATGTTCCGAATGGCATCGTCCGCTTATAAGCAAATTTGTTTATTAGTCATTGTATCCGTTTGGATTCATCGACTGCCATCTCCAGGAATCCGCGCACATCTCATCGATGCCATACTGCGCCTCCCAGCCAAGCTCCTCTTTTGCCTTCGTCGGATCTGCGTAGCAGGTCGCGATGTCGCCCGCGCGGCGCGGCTTGATTTCATAAGGAAGCGTTTTGCCGCAGGCTTTTTCAAATGCGTGAAGCACCTGCAGAACGCTGTAGCCTTTCCCGGTGCCGAGATTGTAAATGCGCACGGCCGGCTCATCGTCAAATTTCTTCATTGCCTTGACATGACCATTTGCCAGATCCACCACATGGATGTAGTCGCGCACGCCCGTGCCATCCGGCGTATCATAATCGTCACCGAAAACGCCCAGCTTTTCCAGCTTGCCAACCGCGACCTGTGCGATGTAGGGTACCAGGTTATTCGGAATGCCCTTCGGATCCTCGCCGATGATGCCTGCCTTGTGCGCGCCGATCGGGTTGAAGTAGCGCAGAAGCACCACATTCCACTCCGGATCCGACACATGAAGGTCGGTCAGGATCTGCTCCAGCATCCCCTTGGTCTGTCCATAGGGGTTTGTGATCTGTCCCTTCGGGCAGTCCTCTGTGATCGGCACAAAAGCCGGATCGCCGTAGACGGTCGCCGAAGAACTGAATATAATTTTCTTAACGCCATGTTTTCTCATCACATCACAGAGCGTCAGAGTACCGGTAATATTATTATGGTAATATTCCAACGGTTTTCTGACCGACTCTCCTACCGCCTTATAGCCTGCGAAGTGAATGACCGAATCAATGGATTCTTTTTCGAAGATCGCGTTCACCGCATCCTTATCCAGCATATCTGCATTGTAAAAAGCAATCTTTTTCCCGGTAATCTGTTCCACGCGCTCGATCGCTTTTTCATTCGAATTATAAAGATTGTCCATCACGACGACATCATATCCGTTGTTCAAAAGCTCTACACATGTATGGCTGCCGATGTAGCCGGCTCCGCCTGTAACTAATACTGCCATATGCCCTCCTTATTTCGTCCGTGCTTTTAAGCTGCAGCGGCTTTCTTAGACATGATACACTTTTCTCTTCCTTTTGTAAACAGAAAATCCGAAAAATCACGTAAAACAAACGTATAGCAAGATCAAAAAATCGCGTGAAACAATCGTAAAGCAAGAGAACCACAAAAGATCCAGGTATCCGTAAAAAGTTCTGTGCGGATGATCAATTCTGTGATAAAATGTCTTTGACTTTCGAAGCAGCACCAATCGGCTGTATTGATACACGCATCCTCGATTTTCCGTAAATTTTTGTGACAGCTCAGTCCCTTCGCAATTATGCTTTCCTGCATACTTCGCAGCAAGAGCGAATGACTGTCCTGAATAAATACATTTATTAACACTTGTCAAAAATGCAAAAAGAAAGGATTTTCTGATGAAACACGATTTATCCGGTATGAACCACAAATACCCCTCTATCCTCTTTGCAAAAAAACGGATAGGGAGAGTCCTCTCCTCCCTATCAGCGGTGCGAAGCGCAGGCAGCAAAGCTGCCAAAATTCCTCTCGCGCCCCTGTGCATCATAAAAGCCGCCGGCAGCATCAATGGTCAGCCCCGCCGTATCCGTACCGGCGCTGGATCGGGCACGGATCTGCTTTCATTACTGCTTCTATTATCCCTGCTGTTCCCGGGTGTATCGGTATACGGCAAAGAGGAATCCGTTTCTGAGACCGGTTTTTTTCTGGATACGATTATCACGATCACGCTTTACGGAGATGAAGACGGCACCGCTATGGACGGCTGCTTTGATCTGCTGGAGGAATATGAGCAGATGCTCAGCCGCACAATCGAAGGAAGCGATGTCTGGATGATCAACCACAGCGAAGGCGAGCCCACTGAGGTCAATGAAGAAACCGCTGCTTTGATCGAGACTGCACTGCAGTATTCAGAACTGTCCAACGGAGCCTTTGACATTACCATTACGCCTCTTGTGGAGCTTTGGGATGTGGAAAATAAAGCTCTGCTTACCGCGGCAGAAACAGCAGAGACAGCAGCCGATACCGAGGATTCTGATACTGAGGGTTCTGATGCTGAGGGCTCTGATGCTGAGGGCTCTGAGAATTTGGATGATGCCGGAGACTCCGTTCAGTCAGAGGGTCAGGAAGAAGCTTCAGATTCCGAATCGTCCGAAGGTTCTTCTCTGATTCCTTCTACGGAGGAAATTGAGGAAGCGCTCTCACATATCGACTACCAGAATGTTGCTGTGGATGGCACCACCGTCACACTTTCTGATCCTGAAGCAGAAATTGACCTGGGCGGAATCGCCAAGGGCTACATTGCGGATCAGCTGGAGGAATACCTGCTGTCCTGCAATATAGAAAGCGCGCTCATCAATCTGGGCGGCAACGTGCAGACCGTTGGCACAAAGCCGGATGGCAGTGCCTGGAAAATCGGAATTCAAAAGCCCTTTGGAAGTTCCTCCGACATCATCGCTGTTATAGCATGCACGGGCGAATCTGTTGTCACCTCCGGCACCTATGAGCGATACTTTGAAGTAAATGGGGTAATCTATCATCATATTCTCGACCCCAAAACCGGTTATCCAACGGATAATGGGCTTACCAGTGTCACGATTCTGGCGGATTCCTCGACGCAGTGTGACGCGCTGAGCACCTCCTGTTTTGTCCTGGGGCTTGAGGATGGAACGGATCTGATTGAATCACTGGACCAGGTGGAAGCTATGTTTATTACGGAAGATGGGACCATGTACCGTACCAGCGGATTTCCGGAGTGATTTTGCTGAAAGTGTCCGCATAATACGAAGTCTTCCGCAACCGGGCAAACAGGCAAGACCAATGCAGACATACGGAGCATCAGATTTGTATCAATACAGGTAAGACTGCCTGGCTCGTTGCTTCGCGGGAATATACACAAGGAAAGGAATTCATATGCTTCACGAAATTCAAGAACTCTCCGGCGAGGAGCAAGAGCTTATTGAGAGCGATTCTATGAAAATGCTCCTTGCGGAGTATCAGGCAAAATCTGCAAAGAATGAAAGTGATGAGAAAAACAAACTCACCGAGACCAGCACTTCATCGGCACCAACTCCGGAATGCCCTGGCTTCTCTCTGAAAGACTGCCTGTTTTTTGATATCGAAACAACCGGGTTGTCTGCCAGCACGGCTTTTGTCTTTCTGATCGGCTGTATCAGCTATGATAATGGGAAGTGGACCTTGCATCAGCTCTTTATCCGGATGGTGCAGGAGGAAAAACGGCTGCTTCAGGCTTTTGCAGAACTGGCCAGGGACAAGCGGGCTCTGATTCATTTTAACGGAAATACCTTTGACATTCCTTTTTTGAAAAAGAGGGCTGCCGCAAACCGGGCATCAATTGGCTTCTCTCATTTTGCCTCTGTCGATCTCTATCAATGGTTCCGGCCGCTGAAAAAAAAACTCAGCCTTTCGCATATGAACCAAAGCTATCTGGAAAAGGTGGCCGGCTGGGAACGCACAGATCAGATGGACGGGGCGGAGGTCGTCTCTCTTTTCTGGGATTACACCGTATCCAAAAGCGTGGAATCAGAACAGCTGCTTCTCGGCCATAATCATGATGATCTAGTTGGCATGCTGAGGATTTCTCTGCTGGAAGGCTACCTCGCGCTTTTCGAAGGGAAAATCAAGCCGGATGTCGACGGGGAAGAATCGGATGATCAGACTGCTCTTCTGCTGCATTTTACGACCATCCTGCCGCTGCCGCCGCGGATAGAACCGGAACAACCTATCCTGCTTTTTTCTCCCTGTAATCCGAAATCATCGCAGGAACTGTCTTCTGATTCGTCTTTCCCGCTTCCGGAGTGTCAGGAAAACGCCAAAACAGTGGATCTGATTTGTCTGAGCGTTTCAGGCAGCCGCGGAACGCTGCGTATCCCATTTCATCATGGGACGCTGCGTCATTATTTTCCGGATTATAAAAACTACTATTACCTGCCCCTGGAAAAACAGGTCATTCACAAAAGCGTGGCAGCATATGTGGCAAAGGAATATCGGACACCGGCCAAACCTGAAAACTGTTTCGCAGCGATGGAAGGAAGCTTTCTGCCGCTTCCGCATATTTTCCCTCAAGACGTTTCCTTTGGTCCTGTCATGAAAGCGGACTGCAGATCGACAGATTATTATTTTGAATATCAAAAAGAATTCCTTGCTCAAAAAGAAAAACTGACATTATATGTCACAACACTGCTATCCGACTTCTTTTAAATTCTTAAGAGCGAAGCGTAGACCGCGGGCAATGTCATAAAGATTGCCATCGAAGCCGGAAGATTCCTTATGCCGCAGGCAAAGCTGCCAAAAATCCTCTCGCGCCCCTGCGCATCATAACGAAAAACGCCGCAATGGAGAACAGGGCCATGCCCTGACAAAAAAACGAGCGGGGAAATCTCGCCCCCGCTCGATGTGTAATCTTTATAAATCAGCTATAAGAGATCGCTATGATCCAATCAAAGAGATCTGATGATCAGCAGGATAGTCATCGCAGCCTATACGCAGCCATCACTCTTCTTCAAAAGCTCCATCCTCGGTCTCTTCCGCATAAGTATCCGCTTCTTCCTCAGTCTCCTGTACCGGCATACGGTTCTCAATAGCCTTCATGCTCAGGCTGATCTTATGATCTTCACCATTAAAATCAACGACCTTAGCCTGAATGATCTGACCTACACTGAGAATATCAGAAGGCTTGTCCACATGATTGCGGGAAATCTGCGATACATGCAGCAATGCGTCAATGCCCGGCTCCAGCTCGATAAAAGCGCCGAAATCAGTCATTCTGGCAACTCTGCCTTCTACGATCATATCCTTTGCGTACTTTTCGCCGGCGGTAAGCCACGGATTCTGATCCGCGAACTTCAGGCTCAGAGCGATCTTGCTGCCGTTGATGTCCTTGATCAGAACAGTCAGCTTCTGGCCTACTTTGAATACCTTCTTCGGATTCTCCACATGTCCCCAGGACATTTCAGAAATATGAAGCAGGCCGTCCGCGCCGCCCAGATCAACGAAAGCGCCAAAATCAGTCACATTTTTCACAACGCCTTCTACAACGTCACCAGGCTGAATACGCTCGAAAAGCTCCTTCTGCATCTGTGCCTTGCGCGCTACAAGGATCTGCTTGCGGTCACCGATGATACGTCTTCTGCGCGGATTGAACTCTGTAATAACAAACTCAATCTCCTGACCATTGTATTTTTCCAGATTTTTCTCATAAGTATCCGATACGAGACTAGCCGGAATAAATACACGGGTGCCTTCTACGACAGCACTTAAACCGCCGGTCATCACCTGTACAACCGGAGCAGTCAGCACTTCCTGTGACTCGAACGCTTCCTCCAGTCTCTTGTTGCCTTTCTCTGCAGCGAGACGCTTATAAGTAAGTACGACCTGCCCGTCGCCGTCATTCACTTTGAGCACTTTCGCCTCCATCTTGTCATTCACATGAACAAGTTCACGAAGGTCTGCGCTCGAATCGTTTGTATATTCGCTGCGGGTGATGATTCCGTCGGCTTTATATCCAATGTTAAGAATGATCTCATCTTCCTTAACGTCAATCACATCCCTTCGACTACCTCTCCATTATGAATTGTTTTAAATGACTCATCCAGCATTTGATCAAAACTCATTTCTGACATGTTTTGATACCTCCTCAATCAATTTATTTGGGGTCGAAGCCCCTGCTGTAATGCCTACGCAGCCCATGGATGGCAATAGCCGAATATCCAAATCTTTCAGTGTTTGTATATAGTAAGTATTTGCACATTCTGTCTTGCATATCTCGAATAGTTTACGAGTATTCGAGCTGTGGGTGCCTCCTATCACGATCATGCAGTCTGCACGTCTCGCTATCTCGCGTGCTTCTGACTGGCGTTCCTCAGTCGCGCTGCATATCGTACACATGACATCTACAGTATCATAACGCATTTTTAAAATAATTTCAACTAATTTATCAAATTTCTTGTAATTAAATGTCGTCTGCGAAACGATCGCCAGAGGCGTATCCGGATCGGGGCGAAAGGCATGGGCCGATTCTTCCGAGTCTATGACGGTCACGGGTCCCTGACACCATCCCTTGATTCCTTCCACCTCCGGGTGTCCGTCGTTTCCGATGACCACGATTGATTTGCCCTGGCTGCTTTTTTCATCTACGATCCGATGGATCTTTTTGACAAACGGACAGGTCGCGTCTACCACATGAAGACCGGTCTGCCGGAGCCGCTCATAGATGCGTCTGGATACCCCATGCGAGCGGATGATGACTGTACCCTCCCGGACAGAAGACAGCTCTTCCTCGCTGTTCAGGATGCGTACTCCCTTTTCGGCGAGCTCCCGTATGACCTCTTCATTGTGAATGATCGGGCCATATGTATAGATCGGCTTTTCTCCTTCTTCAATCTGTCGATTGACTTCTTCTATCGTGCGCCGAACTCCGAAACAGAAGCCGGCGGTTTTTGCAACAATTACTTCCATATATTTACATACGCTCCCGGGCAAGAGTCAGAATGCGCTCTACGACTTCTTCTATGGTCATGTCTGAAGAATCAAGAAGAATAGCGTCCTTAGCCTGACAAAGAGGCGCGATTTCACGATGTTCATCCCGGTAGTCGCGTTCAGCGATGTCGCTGGCAATTTCTTCGAGGCTGCAGGACTCGCCTTTTTCAGTGAGCTCCAAAAAACGGCGCCGCGCGCGGGTATCAACGCTGGCAGTCAGGAAGATTTTTAAATTCGCGTCCGGCAGGATCATAGTGCCGATGTCTCTTCCATCCATCAATACATCCTCACTGGCCGCAAGATTTCGCTGCAGGCTGGTCAGTTTCTCGCGTACTTCTGGTTTCGCGGAGGAGCGGCTGGTCATGTCGCTTACCTGCTCTGTACGGATTTGTCCAGAGACGTCTTCTCCGTTCAGATAGACATGCTGAGCGCCGTCCACATAACGAATGGAAACTTCCATCTGATTCAATGCGTCTGTCAGAGCTGACCTGTCTTCGATATCTGTGTTAGTGCAAAGCAGACCCAGCGCAATTGCCCGGTACATGGCTCCAGTATCTACATAAATAAATTGAAGCTTCTTCGCCGCGAGTCTCGCGACGGTACTTTTGCCTGCGCCCGCAGGGCCGTCAATGGCGATCGTAAAACTCATATATTTCCTCCTGGGGGATAAAATTGGCTTCGCGTTAGACGGATGCCGGGTAGCGCCCCTCGCTGCGCTCGGCGGCAGGTTGCATCCGTCATTGAAAGAACGCTTCGCGTTAGACGGATGCTCCAGCGGCATGACCGGTAGCCCAGGCGATCTGCAGATTATATCCTCCGGTCAGTGCGTCTACATCCAGCACTTCTCCCGCGAAATAGAGTCCCTTTACCTTTTTAGACTCCATGGTCGTGGGATTGACATCCTTCACGCTGACTCCTCCCCGCGTAATGATTGCTTCATTATAATCTCTGAGGTGTGTCAATGTCAACGAAAAACATTTTGTAATTTGTAGCAATCGTTCCCGTTGGGCGCGCGTGATCTCGTGGATCGGCCGGTCACAGGGAATTTCGGCTCTGTCTGCGATGACCGGAATCATTTTGGCAGGAAAAAGAGTTCCCAGCACGGTTTTAAACTGTTTGTTCTGCGCGGCCTGAAATTCCCGTAAAATTCGCCGATCGAGCTGTTCTCTGTCGAGAGCAGGCTTCAAATCGATATTCAGCGTCAGCGGATGCTGTGAAAGACGTTTTTGAATCACACAGCTCGCGCTCAGAATCAGAGGGCCGGTCACTCCATAATGGGTAAACATCATCTCCCCAAAGTCGCGGTAGAGTTCTTTTTTTCCGTCACAGACGGTGACCTCGACATTGCGCAGGGAGAGTCCCTGCATACGGGGAGCCCAGTCTTCCTTTGTTTCGATCGGCACCAAAGATGGCGAGCAGCCGATTACCTGATGACCTGTCTCTGCCGCGAAACGATACCCATCTCCAGTCGAACCGGTTGATGGATAGGAAAGGCCTCCGGTCGCGATAATCACGGCATCCGCGCTCACCTCGTGCCCCGATGAGAGCCGCAGTCCGTGAATGTAAGGCATCTCGTCCCTACCTGTATCTGTAAGGATGGTTTTCACTTCCTGATTCAGACAGATTTTTACACCATATCTTTTTAAAACCCGCGCAAGAACAGCAATCACATCAGAGGAGTGATCCGACTGGGGAAATACTCTCTGACCGCGCTCCGTCTTGGTGGGCATTCCCTCTTCTTCAAAAAAGCGGATTGTGCTCTGGCTGTCAAAACCATAAAAAGCACTGTAGAGGAACCTGCGGTTTTCACAAACCGCCTCTAAAAGTTCCTCCACAGAGCTGTTGTTCGTCAGATTGCACCGGCCCTTGCCAGTGATGAAAAGCTTTTTGCCAAGCTTTTCATTTTTTTCGTATAAACAGACCGTATGTCCGTTTTGCGCGGCGGTTATGGCCGCCATCATACCGGCCGCCCCGCCTCCTATCACTGCAACTGTACTCATTTTTCTCTTCTCCGGTAAATCTTTTCTGATAAAACATCGGGTTTGTCCTGTTACCTGGGGCAAACACTGCAAAGCATGAATATTACACATTCCTGCAAAACATAAATGCCGCAAGGGTGCTGGATATCCAGTCGACATTCGTCTGGTGCCCGCCGACCGGGGCGGGCGGAGCGCCGGCAAAGCCCCCGATACTCATGCTTTGAATCTGCCAGTTAATCCGCTGACCATGAATCTGTCTGTGCCGCAGGGAGCTTATTCCTGTCTCCACTCCCCGTCGCAGATGTCATCCGGATCCGCATCATCCGTCTCCAGTAACGGCGATTCCAGATCAGGATCCGAAGCCGGCAAAGCATGACCGTCGCACTGCAGCTCAAACCAGAACGCCACTCCGTTTTCCCGGTTTTCCACACCATATTTCTGGTGGAAGGATTCCATGATGGCCTTCACAATGGAGAGTCCGACGCCGCTGCCGCCATAGGCGCGCGTCCTTGCCTTGTCCACTTTGTAAAATTTATCCCAGATCTGTCCAATGTCCGCTTCCGGAATCGGCTCGCCTGTGTTGAATACAGTTACACGGGCATGTGAGCCCCCAGGCCTATCCTGACCGCTGACTGTAACTGTGACCTCAATCTTTCCCTCGCCACTCACATGATTGAGCGCATTGCTCAGGTAGTTTGTGATCACCTCTTCTACCTTGAACTCATCGCCCCAGGCAAAAATGGATTTTTCTCCATAATAAGTAATGGCTGCGTTCTTTTGCTGCGCCAGGATGGTCACAGCCTGGATTTTATTCTGTAGAAGCAGCGCAAGGTCAAAACGTTCTATCTCTACCTCATCGTTGCCAAACTCCAGCTGGTTCAGCGTCAGAAGCTTCTGAACCAATACATTCATTTTGGACGCCTCATCCATAATCACTTCACAATAAAACTCGCGGCTTTCCGCGTCATCGTTGACGCACTCCATAAGGCCTTCCGCATAGCCCTGAATCAATGCGATGGGAGTCTTGAGCTCATGGGATACATTCGAAAGAAATTCGATCCGCATGTTGTCGATCTGCTCTTTTCTTTCAATATCTCTCTGCAGTTCCTTATTTGCTGTCATCAGCTGGGCGTACGCCTGCTCCAGTTTTTCCGACATCTCATTAAAATGCCGGCCCAGCAGTCCGATCTCATCGGTACCTCCGCTGGTATACTTCACATTGAAATCCAGATCCGCCATTCGTTTTGAGAGCTCAGTCAACTCGCCTAAAGGCCTCGTCACGCGCTTCGTCACAAACCAGACAAGCACGGCGGTAATCACAATCCCGACGATACAGATATACATGATAAATTCGTTGGAAATGCGCACACTGTCACGAATACTTTCTATATTAATGCGCATGATAAAATAGTATCCCTGATCCAGGACGCCCCACATTTCCAGATAATTCAGGCCAATCTCATTGTCATATTTTTTCTGAATCGTGTAGCTCTCGTTTGTCTCCAGCACCGTGACATCTTCCGTATCAAACCCCAGCCCATATCCATTCAGCCGCCCCTTCATAATACTGGCGTAGAAATTAGACTCAGAACCGAGGATCTCGTTATAACTCATGTCGGTCACGAGGTAAGAGAGTCCGTTTTCATTGCACAGCTCATTCAGCTCTGTCTTGTTTTCCTCATCGAGGTTCCCGACCGAATCTACATTTTCATTCAGAATCCGGTAAGCCTCGATCAGCACCTGCTGCTTCTTCGTATAATAAAAGCTTTCCAGAAAAAAAGAATTAATCAGATAGTTCGCCAGGAACATGGCCGCCATCAGAACGCCGAATATGACTGTCAGCTGTTTTCTCAATGAATGCTTCATTTTTCTCTTCCCCGGGATTTACATGCTGCGATTGTGAGGAGCTTTCCCCCACATGCTATAGATAAATCGGACAGGAGAGTCTTCGCAGCGGATGCTCAGGTACTCTCCTGAATCGTTACTTCTATTCTACTTCAAACTTATATCCCATTCCCCAGATGGTACGGATATAATCGCCGCGCTCTCCAAGCTTGCTGCGCAGCTTTTTCACATGCGTATCGATGGTCCTCGCATCCCCGAAATAATCATAATTCCAGACACTGTTGAGGATTTTCTCTCTGGAAAGAGCGATCCCCTGGTTCTCCACAAAGTAGGTGAGCAGTTCAAATTCCTTAAAGGAAAGCTCGATGCTCTTGCCGTCTATGGTGACCTCATGCGCAGCCTTGTTGATCTCAATCGCGCCGGCGCGGAGAATGTCATCCGCTGAAAATCCGGTGTTTCTGCGCAAAATAGCCTCTACACGGGCAACGAGGATTTTCGGGGAGAATGGCTTGGAAATGTACTCGTCTACGCCCAACTCGAAGCCCAGAAGCTCATCGCGCTCATCACCCTTTGCCGTCAGCATAATGATCGGCACATTGGAATAAGAACGGATCTCCCGGCAGACCTGCCAGCCGTCCATTTTGGGCATCATCACGTCCAGAATTACCAGCGCAATATCTTTCTGATCGAAAAAGACGTCGATCGCCTGTGCTCCATCTTCCGCTTCCACAACGTCAAACTCTTTCTTCACCAGAAAATCGCGTACCAGCTTGCGCATCCTGCTCTCATCGTCCACTACCAGTATTTTCAAACGATCCATATGTTTTCTCCTTTCTCCCTGTTCCATTCATAAGCTGATAAAAGTCTTCTTTTATACTGAGGTACAGCTTTTTTCAAAGCTGTGTTGCCTATAGTGATTACAGGTAACTGTTCAGTACCTTCATAATTACAGTTCTTTTTCAAAAGTAACATTGAATTATGACGATCTTGTGAAAGCACGTCCTGTAAATTATGTATTTTTTGTGTAATACTTCCGGACAGCCAGCGATCTTTAGCCTGCCATCCGGAATTGTCATGCGGCGTGTCCGTATTTCCATGAATGTCATTCTGGCAGAAAAGGGAAAGAATTCAGATCGCCTACGATCATTTCGAAGTGCGTCAGCCTTCCCTGATCTCACAATTTGCCAGACACCACTTCTGCCCCAGGATCTTTTCGCCCACAGTCGGGAAATCAATTGTCAGAGACGATTTCTCCACCTTTCTGACAATACCCTCGCCAAAAGCTTTGTGTTTCACATGATAGCCAGCCTTTATCTCCTTGCGCGTTTCCGACGGAACAGGTACCGGTCCCGGAACGGGCTTCGATTGTCGAATGTGTACTGGCTCCGAAACTAGTACAGTTTCCTGAATGGGTACCGTTTCCTTTTTATAGAGCGCCAGAAACGAATCCAGGCTTCGCACCTGATCAATCTCCCCCATTCTGGAAAGGGAAACAAACACAGCCGCCGCTTTTGCCTGCGTGCTCATCCCGGCGTTTGGGTTAAACTCAATATCAGTGAAACCGTCATATCCCAGCACAAGCTCTGCAAGGTCTTCGTGTTCCAGCAGGGCATTGAGATACAGGTAATCGTAAAAAATCGATACAGGAATTAATGGAAAAATCTCTCCTTCAAAGGTAAAGTGCACCAGCTGCCCGCTTGTCTTCAGCCGCGGATCCTTCCTTGCATCGCGCGACTGCATATCCAGCAGGTCCAGATACGGACCGCCGTTTTTAAACACCTTCCCAGCCTGGTAGGCACACTCTACCGGTACGCTCCTGCCAAGCTGCGGCACCATTTTCTGAAGGAAAAAAGCGCTGAGAGCCGTCCCGCCCTCCTGCATGGATTTACTGGAAATTTCCAGGACCTTTTTCCCCGGAAAAGATCTCGAAAACTCAGCGTGAAGCGCTTTGATATTTTTCTGTTTCTGGCTTACCGCAAATCCACCATTCCACGTAAACTCCATATTTGCTATTTCGTAAAAAGGTTTCCTTGTCTTTACCATATAAACCGGTCTCTCTGCCATTATGTTCCTCCTTTATCCATGTGCCTTACACAAATGATATTCATTTACAACCGAAGCACATTGATTCTACCACAATACAGGGGGGAAACCTCAGCCGGGGGATAAATCCGCTGATTTTCTTTCGCGGTCATGTAATCGGACAGGGTCCCTTCTTTCCCCTATCAGCCTGCACAATACTGGATGTCCAGCTGGCATCCGTATAGAGCGATCAAAGAGTAGAGCCACCTGACCGGTTCTGCGCAAAACAACATAAACCCCTGGTTTCATCAGAAGCCAGGGGAGTGATCAAAGCCGCCGGAATCCGGTCTTCACCAGAAGGGCTTTGTAAAAGCGATGCCATAAACCAGGCACCGCATGAAATGGAGCAGACGGGAATCGAACCCGTGTCCGAAGGTAAATCCACTGTACTTCTACTATCATAGTCAGTTATTTGACATTCCCTCCGGCAGGCGGCAGCTGACAGCCTTCTGCTTTTAGTAGCTTCATGATACGCCCATATACGCAAAGCTTAGTATATGTCGTTTCCTGCAAAGTCGATGCCTGGTCACAAAGTGCAGGTGCTCTGTGTCAGACAGCTGCCGTCAGGCAGCGTATGCTAAATTATCTTCAGCGTTTAATTTTAATTTGTGATTTGACGCATCACCTGCGGATAGCTTCTCCAGATTCATCGCCCCCGTCGAAACCTTTACTACCCCGGGGAGCCGCGTTGTATACGGCAGTCGCTGCTGCGCATCAAAAAGCGGCCTTATGTCTGCAATTATATTATCTTCTAAAGTGCCATCTGTCAAGGGGGAACTTTTGCAATCGCCACACCTGCGAGGCAGGAAATACTGTAAATCCGGACAAGGTATGCCCAGCAGCAATCATTCAGAACACAACCTGGTTACGCCCGCCTTCTTTACCTATGTAGAGTTTCTCATCCGCTTTTTTGATCAGAGTATCCAGATCAGAGCGGAAATCATATTCCTCCACGCCAAACGTCATCGTAACAGGGATCTCTTTGCCATTCCACTGAAATGGTGACCGGGAGAGTTCCATGGTAAAATCCATCAGAAAGCTCACAGCTTCGTCTCCATTTTTTTCCGCGAAGTAGACAAGGAACTCTTCCCCGCCCCAGCGGCAGATCTGGCCGACTCCTTCCAGCTTGCTTTGCAGCTGTTTGGTAAGCCATTTCAATACAGCGTCTCCACAGTCATGGCCATAATTATCGTTGACACGTTTAAACAAATCAATATCGCCCATGCCGACGGAGAAAGCCCGGTCCGGGCTCTGTTCCATCTGTCTGTGCAGGAAGGTAAGCATGCTTCGGCGGTTCCAGATCCCGGTGAGAGGATCCGCCGAAGCCATTTTCTGCAGCTGCTGATTATAGAGAACCAGAGCTTTGTCTGCGGTCTCGATATTGGAGCTGTAAAATCCGCAGATAACTCCCATCAGCGTAAAAAAGGACATGGAGCTCCACACCTGCAGAATCAGCGAGAGGTTCCCTTCCAGCGCGGAATATGGGTCATGGGTCAGGGTGTAATAAAAAAGCGCGAAACGAAACAGAAAAAGCCCCACCGTAAAAGCCGCTTTCTGGGGAAGCGCGTCATAAAAAGAAAAATAAACCAGCACAAGCAGCACAAACATAATCTGCTGCGCGCCGCAGCTCCAGCCAAAGATATAGACAAAACCGGTCAGCCAGACAAGTTCAAGTATCACATAAAGGATAAGGTTTCTTCGAATCCGCTGATGATAGGTCAGCCAGAAAAGCAAAATCGTCAAAAATGTGGAAATCAGCGCAATCCAGGAAACTCTAAGCGGTTTTCCGCTCGCCACGCTCACAGCGCCCATGAGAAGGAAGAAAATAATATAATACACAAACAGAATCAGATAAACACAGCGCAGCAAAACAACCGAGCGCTGCGGCTCGTTATCATAGCGCGATTTCTGATTGATTTTTTTCCAGATTTTTTTCCACATACGCACTTCCAGTACCCCGGTATTTTTCATTTTCATGTTATGATTCAAGCAAAAAAGAGCATGAGACTACGAATTGCTCCGTGCTTCGCACTCTCGCCTGTATCATATTGTTCATCAGGAAAAAGTCTGCTCCTGTTCTGGCTCCGACAGCGATTCAGGCAGCTGCTCAAACAGCGCTTTCAGTTCGCCATTTTGCTGTTATCCTAGAAGCTCCAGCAGCTCTTCCTGCGACATATTCGAGAGGCTGCTCATCTTGCCGCTTAGGATCTGATCAGCCAGATTCTGCTTGTTTTCCTGCAGTTTGAGAATTTTTTCCTCTATCGTGTCTTTCGCAATCAGACGGAAGACCGTCACAATTCTTTCCTGTCCGATGCGATGCGCCCGGTCAGTCGCCTGGTTCTGCGCGGCAAGGTTCCACCATGGATCGTAGTGAATGACAACGTCAGCGCCAGTCAGATTCAGCCCCGTCCCCCCTGCTTTAAGGGAAATCAGAAATACCTGCACATCATTATGATTGAACTCATTGACCATGGAGATCCGTTTTTCCTTCGGTGTATCTCCGGTAATCTCGTAATAGCTGATACCTCGTTCTTCAATGGCTGCTCTGATCAAAGAGAGCATCGAGGTAAACTGAGAAAACAACAGAATTCTGTGTCCGCCCTCAATGGCACTCGTCACCAGATCCAGACAGCTCTCCAGCTTCGCGGAGCCTCCATGATAGTCCTCGAAACAAAGTGCCGGATCACAGCAAATTTGCCGCAGTCTGGTCAGCTCCCGGAAGATCAGCAGCCGGTTTTTCTGAAATTCGGCAGGTCTCTGCCGCGCGAGCATCTGCCTCATATGCGTCACCTGCGCGTCGTAAAGCTTCCGCTGCTCTTCTCCCAGTCTCGTAAATCGGACTTCCTCCATTTTCTCCGGCAGGTCGGAAAGGACATCCTGCTTTAAACGCCGCAAAATAAAAGGCGATACCAGTCTCTTCAGCTTTTTGGCTGCCACTTCATTCTGATGTTCCACGATCTCCAGTTCAAAATTTGTACGAAACTCCTCATAACGATACAAAAATCCCGGCATGAGATAGTCAAAAATACTCCAAAGCTCACTCAGACGGTTTTCGATCGGTGTGCCGGTCAGGGCAAACCGAGTCCCGGCCGTGATTAGTTTGACTGATTTGGCAGCGGCTGTCTGATGATTTTTAATATACTGTGCCTCATCGATCACTTCACAGGCAAAAGAAATGCCTTCATACATATCAATGTCCCGTTTCAGCAGATCATAAGAAGTAATTATCACATCCCAGATCCCGCGCGGGCGAATGGACTGAATCACTCTATGACGTTCTTCCGCGGTCCCGCTCACAATGCATACGGAAAGGCCGGGCGCATAGCAGGCAAACTCCTCCGCCCAGTTATAGATCAGGGAAGCTGGTGTGATAATAAGAGAAGGAGTCTTTTCGCCCTCCTCTTTCAAAGAAAGCAGCAGCGCAATGACCTGCAGCGTCTTTCCCAGTCCCATATCATCCGCCAGAATCCCGCCGAAATGTCCAGCCCGGAGCATTCTCAGCCACTGATATCCTGTTTTCTGATAACCGCGCAATACTGTTTGCAAGGCCGACGGCACCTGATACTCTTTTTCCCTCAGGTTTGTAAAGTCCCGAATCAGTTTCTGGAAGTGTTCATCTCTCTGGGCGTATACACCTTCGGTATTCTCCAGCATTTTATCCAGGTAAAGCGCGCGGTAAGCCGGAATCTGCATCTTGCCGGCGACAAACTCACCAGGACGGACCTGCAGCATGGTCAGCATCTCATCGAGCATTCCATAGGTGTCCTCATTCAGCGCGAGAAAGTCACCATTTTTAAGCCGGTGATAGGTCTTTTTCCGGCGGTAGCTGGAAAGAGCGTCCAGTAATTCCTCCATAGAAAGATCTTCCGAGGCGACAGTCAGGGAAAGCAGGCCACTCTCAATGGAGACGCCGACCTGCACACTTACCTTCTGAATCAGGTGAAGACGCTGAAAACGTTCGGTCGTCTGCACCTCTCCGTATTTCATCAGCGCATGCACACCCTCGCTCAGTACAAGATACATAGCGTCGCCGCCCCGTTCACAGCGAAATTCGTCCTGCGCCGGATACGGAGCTGAAAAATAGTGCGTCACTGCATGCAAAGCTTCGGATTCTCGAAACTCGTCCCGATATTCATTCGGATCTTCATTTAGATAGTTGTTCCGAAAATGCTCCCTTTTATCCCCGGGAACATCTTCCCGGGAATCCCTCATCGATTCCATCAGGGAATACTCGCGCGGTCCATAGACCGCCAATGCCTGGCAGGTAAGATCATCGTCTTCCGCGTCCAGTCTGAATATAAACCGCACTTCGGGCCGAAGATGCTGCCGGATCTCATCTTCTTTAGGGGAATCTACAGTCAGATACCCACGCAGTCCGGGAAGGACTGTATAGTAAAAGGATGGAAGCTGAAGACGGCCAACCCGGAACGAAACATTTCGATCCCTGCCCAGCGAAAACAGCGGCCGCAAATGCCGGGAAAAATCAGCTTCAACGCGGTTCAGATGCGTCTCATCGATATAGTAAAACGCATTCATTCCATAGAGCAGCTCCGGCAGTTCCACAGAAACATTCACTCCCGCGAAAGCCTTATTTGCATCCCTGTATGGGCGGATTTTCATCGTAATCGCAGGGTTAGCTTCCCGGCAGGAAAGTACGTATTTCTTCTTTTGTCCCTGCGTCTTCTCTTCATATTCCAGTCCGGTGGAAACAGCCAGATCATAAAAGTCATCCATTCGTTTCCCGGAAAGTGTAATCTGACCTTCTATCTCATATTTCTGCGGTCCATTTTCTCGTAAACCAGTATTCCTGCGGCGTTCAAAGTCTCTTTCTTCACTGATAGCCTCACAGATGAACCGGACATAGCGCTGTGCCTGTGGAGTAAAGTTGCGGAGATTATGGTTCAGAACCGTCGAGGAACCATAAAGCGCGTTTTTACTTTCCTGCACAAGCGTCGCAAATTCCGAAAGATTTTTAATTACAAACTTTCGGCCTCCCCGCACACAGACGCGGAAATCGACCACATACTCCTGAGGCCGGCTCTGCACCCGGGGAATAAGCTCCAATGTATTCGGACAGACTTCCCGTTCCTCCATCCAGGCTGTCGCGCGGGCATCCTGATACATCCGGATCAGCCCGTCTCCCACCTTATCTGTAACATCCCCAATCTCATGTCTGCTCAGATACTCCGCAGTCAGAAGAACCAGTCCCGCCAGATGCGCGCACTTTTTCCGGTTTTGCTGAAAAACAAAATAATATTTACTCAGACACTCCACGCAGCCGCAGGTGCTTGAAATAATCTGGTTTTCCGTAAATGTCATCTGTACCGTGACCGTGCCATTAGAAGTCACAAGTTCCCCAGTCGCCACGCCGACCATTGACTGCTGGGCAGAAGTATATCCCGTTTCTACAGAGCGCAGGGTAAGCGCGCCTGTATGGATCAGACGCCGGCCTTGCGCAAACTCCTCGCTGGAAAAATCCACAGAATCCCGGATGCGGTCTATCTGAAAATACGGACTGGTCTCCGACACTGATTTCTCATCAACGGCGGAAAACAGATGCGCTTCTTCATCAGACGCTTCGGCAGCAAACAGAGCAGCGGCAACATGCCGGCACCAGGACTGAGAATCCGGACAATCACAATACAAAGAAGCCAGGCGCCCGCGGCTGATACCAACGCGCACCTGTAAATTTCTCCGGTCATGAACCTGTGTCTCAAAGCCCCTCTCTGTTTTTCGCAGGTACCCGACATTTCCCTGCTCATACAGTTCCCTTCCTGCCTGCAGCGCGGACGGGGAAAAACGATCTTCCCACTCCATGTATACCAAATCCCTTTCCCGCTCCCCTGATGCCCTGTTTTCTATGCCTGACTGCAATTACACGAGAGACCGATTTTATAAAGCCAGGGAGCCCATCGGATCCCACGGTTTCAAAAGAATCGGCTCAGATTCATAAGCGTCCAGGATTTCCTTAGAAAGATACTTTTTATTCACAACAACCTGATACATGTACTCGTCGAACCAGCGGTCGCTCATCACCAGATAGCCTTCCTTTCCGCTCTCATCGCCCCAGCTGTTTTCCACCTGCCAGCGGTTCGGAGCCCCATTCTCGTCCAGATTTACGCCCTGGAAAACCATCGCGTGCGTCATCAGGCTCTGTCCATAATCCAGTCTTTCTGCCTTTGACATCGAAAACGAGGTGCCAAAGAGCTGCCCCAGTCCATAGGTGTCCAGATCCAGAATACCTGCTTCACGCTCCATCCGCTGGCCAACATCGCATCCAAACCAGACCGGTTCTCCGTCTTTCAGCTGGGCGATGGCGGCCTTTTTCAGTTCCCCGATCGGAAGATTTACATAGCGGACAGGTCTTCCTTCCAGCACATTTCCCAGATACTCCACACTATAGCTGCGGTAATAGGGCTTATCCACGGTCGGTGCGTTGATCAGACTGATATAGTCCTTTAAATCAACTCCTATGTATTTCTCGTAAAACGCCTTCGGTGTCAGATTTCTCTCGCGATGGAAGTTTTTCTCCTTGTCCCGGTACTCCAGATCAAAGGTTTTCGGAGGCTTTCCCAATCCGATGCAGAGCATGTTGTAAATGACTTCCATCATGGAAAATTTCATTTTGCGCAGCTCCTGCACAGAAACCCCTTTGCCGTATTCCCTTCTTAAAACGCAGGCGAATTCACGCAGTTTTTCCGTCAGGTACTCTCCCAGCTCACGGGTGTTCGAAGAAACCTCACTCTCCGGCATGGCTGACTTCGGCACCAGTCCGTATTTGTCAATGATTGCACAGAGCATATCCCACTGCCCGCCGTCATTTTCCGGAGCTGACAGAAGATGCGCGATCAGGCGGGAGTCCGTCGGCGTATCGAGCGTAGACAGAATGCTCTCCAGAAAATAATTTGCCTTCTCCAGTTTGTCGTAAAACAGTGTATAATTCTGCGACAACTCGAAAGTCTCCATACCAGTCTTCTTCATCACCTGCGCGCGAAGGACATTCAGCGCGGCAAACATCCAGCAGCGTCCGCTTTTTTTCTGGTTTGTGATTTTCCCATGCTCCAGGCTGATGGAAAAATCATGCGTCACCTCACGCCTGGTCTGAATATCCTTCGCCGCCGCATGGACACCGTTCGCCGTCACCGCATGCATCGCCACCAGGTTTGCGCGGTCTGCGTCAAAAAGCTCCTCGAAATGCAGTATATCTTCACTGCTCACTGATTGATTCATTGGTTCATCCTCCTTGAAGGTTCTATCTATAGCATATACAAACGTATTAGAAAGGTTCCTGTGAAAAATTTGACCCAGACCGTCAGACAATGTCTGCACTCAAAGGTACAAACGTAAATCCGATATATGAAAGACACTGTTTTTGTGCATAGCCAGCCGGCAACTGCTGAAAACATCTACATAATCGTCAGCCAATACATTCTCAGCCGAGACTCTCCAGAATCAGCACGCCCTTTGATTCCAAACGGACCTGCTCTCCTTTTTTCAGGACACAGTCATGCAGCAGATCTTTCCGGTCTGATGGCATGATAATTTCTGCTTCCTCACTGCCGTGGTTCAGCACATAAAGAATGCTCTTTCCATCCGCAAAGCGCTCGGTCGCCTCAATTGAGCTGCGTGATCCGGTGCCGCCGGGGAATGAGACTGCTTCTCTTTCGAGAACCGGAGCGATACCCTTTTCTTCCATCCGCTCACGCAGGAAAATATGATAAAACTCCTCCGGAAGCCGGGTCGCGACATAATAGGCTTTGCCCTCGCCGAAATGGTTGACCGTCAAAGCGGGAAATCCGGCGTAAAAATCAGTTTCATAGGTGGAAAGGACTTCGGCTCCCTCCGGATGGAGAATGTCGCAGAGCAATCCGGCCGGATACTCGGTACCCTCATAAGAGATCTGATTATGTTCTTCCGGCGGCAGAGCGTCGATTTCTTCTACCCAGATGCCGAGAATATCACGCAGACGTCCCGGATATCCCCCGGTGATGACGAGATCATGCTCATCCACAATACCGGAAAAGAAGGTGGTCACAAATGTGCCGCCGCGCTTTACAAATGCGCGGATTTTTTCGTCATAGCCGGTCTTTGTCATATAGAATGCCGGTGCGATCAGCACCTCATAGCCATCCAGATCATCCTCCTCGCAGACAAAATCCACGGAGTAATTCTGTTCCGCTAAAGCGCGGTAATAAAGAAAAACTTCGTCAGGGTACTTAAAGTTCGCGTTGGGGCCGGCCGAGTATTCCAGCGCCCACCAGATCTCCCAGTCAAAATAAATCGCCACTTTGGAGCGGCATCTGCCGCCCAGCGTATGGCTGCCCAACTCATTCAGCTCAGCCCCCAGAGCCGCAACCTCGCGGAATACACGCGTATTTTCTGTCCCCACATGATCGATGACCGCTCCATGAAATTTTTCACACGCGCCGATGCTTCTTCGCATTTGAAAAAACATCACCGTATCCGCGCCATGCGCGACGGCCTGATAACTCCAGAGCCGCATCACGCCGGGGCGTTTCAAAGAACAGGCGGAAAGCCAGTTGGAAACACTCGGCGTCTGCTCCATCAGCGCGAAAGGCATTCCGCCCTTTAAGGAGCGCATCAGGTCATGGACCAGAGCCGTCCAGGACCAGGGTGATTTGTTCTCCGGGTAATTATCCCAGGAGACGAAATCCATGGATTTTGCCCATTTTTTATAATCGATGGGCTTATAGGTGCCCATAAAGTTCGTTGTAATTTTCGCGTCCGGCACATACTTACGGATTTCCGCGGCCTCCGTCTCGAAGCACCTTTGGATACTTTCTGAATTGAAACGCCGGTAGTCCAGAGAAATGCCCTGGAAATTTGTCCGCTCGCCCCAAAAATGCTCGCTGCGCAGATCCGGGAGCACGATCTCATCCCAGTCATAAAACGTATGACCCCAGAAGGAGGTATTCCAGACCCGGTTCAGCTCATCCAGTGTGCCATACCGGTCCTTCAGCCAGACTCGGAACGCCTTCTCGCAATTTTCACAATAGCACTCTCCCATGTATTCATTGGATACATGCCAGGCCACTATATTTTTCCGATTGCCATATCTCTCTGCTAGCTTTCCCGCGAGGCGCACAGAGTATTTCTGATAGGTCGGGCTGTTCGGGCAGGAATTGTGGCGGCTGCCGAATTTCCGCTTCGTCCCGTCATATTCCACCCGCAGAATGTCCGGATAGCGTTTCGCCATCCAGGCCGGATGCGCGGCTGTCGAGGTGGCAAGACACACTTTCAGACCGTTTTTTTCGACCAGATCCATGATTTTATCCAGCTTTTCAAAATCATAGACATTCTCAGACGGCTGCAGAGCCGCCCAGGAAAAAACATTCAGGGTGACGATGTCAATCCCGGCCTTATGAAACAGCCGCATGTCTTCCTCCCAGATTTCCTCCGGCCACTGCTCCGGATTGTAATCTCCTCCATAAGGAATTTTCTGAATTCGTTCATCTAAAATCATATCATTTTCCTCTTCCTGTGTCAGATAAAAATCAAAATACGGAGCACTGCGCCGTTGCTAAGACCAGATACGCGTCTCCGTAATCAATATCCGCGGGCGGATGTCTTCGGGACGGGTCGGCACCTCATCCACAATCTGAAAATCAAACGCGAGAGCAACTGTAAAATGTCTCTTGTGAGCCGCAAGATAACGATCATAAAACCCTTTTCCATAGCCGCAGCGGTTCCGCTGCTGATCGAACCCGACACCTGGCACGATCAAAAGCGCGTCTTCCGCTTCATTCCGGCAGAGTATCTGTCCTTTCAGCGGTTCCGGCACATGAAAATACCCATCCCCCACATCCGCGAAGGAGTCGATGTAATAATAACACATATCGTCCCCTTCAACTCGGGGAACAGCGACTTTTTTCCCCAGACGCCAGGCTTTTTCTATCAGCGGCTTCGTCGAAACTTCTCCTTTACAGTCCATATAGGCCAGAATCATGTCGGCGGCTGAAAATTCCCTGAGAGCCATCACCTTCCGGCAAATCTCATCGCTTTTCTCAGACAATTCACGTTCGGACAGTTCTTTGCGCTGTTTTTTTACCATTGCGCGTATATCGGCTTTATCCAACGTTCTTCCTCCCACTGTTGCTGTTCACATCATTCGTCATTGGTCGCTGTAAAGCAATTTATTCAGCCAGTGAAACATTTTACGCCCCTGTCCGCCTTGTGAGCGGACGCGATCCTGGCAGCGAGTCACTGCCTGGCTCAATGTGTCCGTTTTACACCTTTTTTCCCATACTTCTCACCCAGATTTTCCACAGAGCCATCCGGATTGACTACATCAATATTGTCCAGCTGGCCGCGTAGATTTTGGCGCACTGCGGCAATGTATTCCCGGCGAAGCTCAGCCTGCTCCTCTCTTTCCGCTTCAGTCAGTCCTTCTGCTTTCGCCCGGCGGGCCAGTTCATTGATGCGCTGCAGCTTTTCCTGATTCATTTGTCCGTGTTCCTTTCTCAGGGATTCCAAATACAACGATTGATTCATTTTTCATTAAGAAGATTCTTTAATGCATCAGTCCCATCCTGCGCAGCACTCTTATAATCGAGTTTCCTTTCGGCATCGCGGCAAGTTCTTCCTGCGTAATCCCATGGAAGGATACTATCCCGATCCCATACACAACGACTCCGGCAATCACCGCGATAAATGTTGAAACGGTATTCCCAAGGAACTGAGACACAAGCGTATAGACCAGATAAGCCGCCGCGGCCATGATGATTGAGACGACCGCCGGCACCACAAAGGTACGATAGATTTCCTGCCGATACGAAAGGAAACGCGCGATCGAAACCGCGTTCAGAATGCTGATGATAACAGCGAAAACAATATTCGCCCAGACAACCGCGTAAATATTCAAGCTGAATGTTGTCAGCAGAAGATACAGAACGATCAGATGAATAACCAGCGCGAAACAGCAGTGGATCAGCGGCTGCCTCATCTGCCCAAGTCCCTGCAGAATGCCTGTAGATAATGTAGAGAGCGCGTAAAATATAATCATCAGCGCGCCTGTCTGCATAATTCCAACCGACAGTGGAGTACCCGTCTCATTCGTAAAGAGCATCGTAATGATCGGCTCCGCGAGAGCGGCCATGCCGGCGGCACAGGGAATTGTCAGAAACATGGTAAAACGGATGGAGGTGCCAACCTTGCGGCGCGCTTCTGCCTTGTCATGTCTGGCCATAGCAGCCGTAAGGCTTGGGACGACAGAAGGAGAAAGGCTCGACGCCAGCGCCAGAGGCACGTTCATCAGAACACGGAACTGTCCGGAATAAATGCCCCAGATCGTCGTTGTCTGCGCGTCTGAATATCCCTGCCCCTGCAGGACATTGGAAAATACGCCCAAATCGAGGATATTGGTAATATTGTATACGACTGTGCTTAAAATGACCGGCAGGATCGTGCGGATCAGTTCGCTATAAATAAGCGCGGAGGAATCCTTCTTGCCTGTATGATCCTGACGCATTCTCTGCTTGATCGTCTTTGACTGGGAGAGATAAATCACCATCATCACCAGCAGTGCCACCGTAATGCTGGCCACTGTGCCGAAGGTGGCTCCGGCAGCTCCCCAGGCCGGCGCCAGAGAATCATTGCCCTGTTCGGCCGCCAGCTTTGTGCCATAGCTGAACATGATATTGGCGCACACCAGACTGACAATGGCATTGACGATCTGCTCAATCACCTGAGAAAAGGCGGTGGGCACCATATTGGAAAATCCCTGGAAATACCCACGGAATGTGCCGAGAATCGCCGAGATAAAAATCGCCGGGGCGAGTACCCGAAGTCCATAGACAGCCAGCTCCATGGACATCATGTATTTTGTGATAAAGCCTGCGCACACATAGGTAACCAGGGCAATCGCGCCGCCTAAAAGCATGGAAAACCGCACCGCGCATAAAAACACGCGATGCGCGTTGCGGTACTCTCCTCTGTGAATTCTGTCCGATACCAGCCTGGATACAGCCAGAGGCATATTAAAGCAGGACACCATCAGCAGAATCGCGTAAATCTCATTTGCTGTAGAATAATATCCGTTTCCTTCGTTTCCGAGAATATTCTGGAGCGGTACCCGGTAGAGCATCCCGATTACTTTCGCGATAATCGCCGCCGCCGCAAGGATGGATCCCTGTACGAGGAAATTGTTTCCACTTTTGTTCTTTTCTTTCACTGCAGACCTCTTTATTCCCGCTAAACGAAGACCCGGTGGACGTTCGCTTAGCCCTCGCCAGGTGACATCCCGCATTTTATGCGGGATATTCGCCGACCGAAATGAAGTGTAGATGCCATACTGCAGACCGGGCAGGTCAGTCCCTGGAAGGAACCGTCCAAATGCCCGGCCGACTATTTACTCAGGAAAGATTTGCCAGTTCTTCACCCGTCATATCGCCGATGGTGACGGAATCCATATCCGAATCAAGCACGATGCAGACCCATGTCTTGCCCTGATTCAGGGTGATTTCCTCGCCATTCAGATCATAATAATGTGTCACTCCAAAATTCGCGTCAGCATACGCGTTTTCCAGATCCGCGCCTTCCTTTGACCAGGTGACCGGAATTGCCTTCCCTTTCGTGATATATACGCCTTCACCGCCGGCATATACATTGATATCCAGATAACCGTTGTCATCCCATTTTGTCCATGAGCAATACTGAATCAGAATATTGTCATAAGTAAGCGCTTTTCCGGTCAGATAATCAATCTGCTCGCTGCCGAGCTGATATCTGGTATAGGTCCCCGTTTCCGCGTCATACACAAACGACGGATAATTATAAGAATAGCCTGGCTTGACCGTAAGCGCGTCCACGCCTTCGTCCAGCGTAATGATCACATCATCATCCGCGAACTGGTAATGGCCGTCATTTTCGACATATTCTTCTGAATAATCTGTGGAAATGCCTTTATACGCAATACCGGCCTGGATCAGGCTGTAATTTGTAAAGACATTATGCGGAGAAACAAAATCGTCGGAACGATAATAAGTAACGTCGCCCTCTCCTTCATAAACGAGATCATAATCCGCCATGCCGCTTAAACGCACCGTATCCTCCAGATTCAAAACTCCTGTCGCGTAAACCGCGTGACCATAATGCATATAAATCGCTTCAAATTCACGGGCAAAGTATACATAATATTCCCGACAGCTGCGCACTGAGCCAATCCGCTCAACATCCTGATAATCCTCCATGATCGCCATCAGACGGGTGATCGAGCCTTCGACCGGAGCTTCATAGACAATTGCCGCGTTGCTGATGCCGGACTGCGGAAGGGCGTCCGCAATATTATTAATCATAACCGCGATCGGAATCGTACGTCCGATGGATTCCGGAACGAGTTTTCCAGTCAGATAGCTTCTCACCCAGCCATCTTCCCCGCTCGTCTCAGTTTCCGCGGCCTGCGCTCCCATCACCATACTTCCGAGAAGCATTGCCGCGAGGGATATTCCCGCAAAAAATTTCTTCCTGTTCATAAGTATCCTCCTTTTGTGTTGATGCTATTTCTCATCTGACTCAAAAAAGCACGAAGTCTCCTCTGACTCAGACTGCCAGCCGTTCTTGCGCAAAATATTCCGAAGGCACGCCTGCCGCCGGAAAACTGCAGCGTAAATCATCTTAAAATCTGCAGATCCTGAAGGATCTTTTCCTGCCGCTGCTCCATCAAAGCCGCGTCCTCCGGCGTCATATGATCATATCCCAGAAGGTGAAGCATGCTGTGCGTAATCAGAAACGCGTATTCTCTGGTCACGGAATGACCATACTCTCTGGCCTGTTCCAGAACTTTGTCCGCGGAGATCACAATATCACCAAGGAGAAGCTCCCCGCTGTCCGGATCGAAGTAATCATCTCCGTCCGTCTCCAGCCAGTCAAACTCTCCCGGAACATCAAAGTCAACCATCGGAAAGGAGAGAACATCCGTCGGACGGTCGATCTGCCGATGCTCCAGATTCAGGCGATGGATTTCTTCATTATCTGTGATAAGAAGCCCCACCGCGGATTCATAAGGACATCCCAGATCATCCAACGTAGCTTCGATCACCCGCAGAGCAATTTCATACAGATCGATATCCAGCTTTTCACCACATTCATTCTGAAAATCGACGGTCATACCTGTTCCTCCTCTAACTATACGGATATTCCGCATTTGTAATAATCCATGAAGGCAGTTATCCCTTCTTTCGGCTGAAAACTGTCTGCAGGCAAATGTTGACCACACAGGTTATTTATAAGCGGTATCCGAGCCAACGGCGCCTTTATTCTTTCCCCGGCTGGTTCCGCCAGTTTTATCTTTCGTGTGCCGCTGCCGGCTTTCCTCGTATTCCTCATAAGCGTTCACAATCTTCTGCACCAGCGGATGCCGTACAACATCCTGGCTGGTCAGCGTGCAGAAGCTGATCCCTTCTACTTTAGAAAGTACCCGGACGGCCACATCCAGACCGGACGGCTCTCCAGGCGGCAGGTCCTTCTGTGTGCGGTCGCCTGTTACAATCACCTTCGAACCAAATCCAATCCTTGTCAGGAACATCTTCATCTGGGCCGGGGATGTATTCTGCGCCTCATCCAGAATAATGTAGGCATTATCCAGTGTCCGGCCTCTCATATAAGCCAAAGGAGCCACTTCAATCAGCCCTTTTTCCATATTTTTTGAAAAACTGTCCGGTCCCATAATCTGGTAAAGCGCGTCATACAGAGGACGAAGATATGGATCCACCTTGCTTTGCAGATCCCCCGGCAGAAAGCCGAGCTTTTCTCCGGCTTCAATCGCCGGGCGCGTCAGAATAATCCTGCCCACCTCTTCGTTTTTAAACGCGGCAATCGCCATAGCCATCGCCAGATAGGTCTTTCCCGTGCCGGCAGGGCCGATCCCGAATACAATCATATCCTTACGGATCGCGTCCACATAAGCTTTCTGTCCCAGGGTCTTTGGCTTGATCGGCTTACCATTGATTGTGTGGCAGATGCAGTCACTGTCAAGCTCCACCAGGGACGAAGATCTGCCTCCGTCCATCGCCAGAGCGATCGCGTAATCCACATTCTGATCCGTGATCAGACTGCCCCGGCGCGACAGCTCGCTTAAGCTGTCAAAAATCTCACCTGCCCGGGCAATGTTGTCCGGACCGCCGATGATCCGTATCCCGTCATCGCGGATCAGTACGCTCACATGCAGCGCACGTTCTACCTTTTTGATATTTCTGTCAAACTGGCCAAAGACATTGCTCTCATGTCCTGCCGGTATGGCAAGCACTTTCTCTGCCATGCTCATGGTGACGTTCCCCCATAGCTTCCTGTAACGGTTGCTTTCAGCGGCTGCCGTTTGAAAATGTTTCCGCCAAAGCAGAATTCTCACCGGCGGTTTCTGCTACTCGCCTGATGGCACTTTCCCCGGTAATCAGAACCCCGCTGGCAGCTGCCGACTGATCATACAAGTCTATTTTAACATTATTTTCAAATATTTGAACCCCCTTTTCCTGTAATTCTTTTATGAAAATTTCAATATTTGTTTTTAAC
>JAJBVE010000214.1 GCA_020859995.1 Clostridiales bacterium | reverse complement strand
GAATCTGTACAGGATCGTCGGACTGGTTGTAATAAATCTCCGTGTCTCTCTCTTTCTTCGTAAGCCTGCTCATAAATACCTCCAAAATCTGCATTCTTTCTCACAAGGGCCATTTTTTCGTATTTTTTTCCCGATTGACGAATCGGCGTTTTTAATGATTTTGAAACGATTGCAGCCCCAGATGAAGAGCTATCCGTCCGGGGCTGCTGAAAATGATTATTTTCCCGATTTTACCGATTGACGGCTGATTTTTGCCTGTTTTCAGAATACAAAAAGCACAGCGTCCTCGCCAGCCTTTTTATGGTCGTTGTCTTTGTCGTTCTCGTCCTCCCATTCCGGCATGACACACGGCATCTCCCAGACATACCGCTGGAACTTCTCATATCCTTTCTTCTTGCGAAGCTCGCCCCGGCGGACTGCTTCATGGCAACGGTTCAGGTAGTTTTCATATTTCTCCGGCTCATCCTTTAAAATGCCATTGATGGTAAGCATAACAGAAAGCAGGATAGAGCCAGCTTCCGGCTTCACGATGATCTTTGAGAGAACGTCGAGTCTGCCTAATGTCCGGCATCTGTCAGCAGTACAGAACGAATTGACAAGCTGGGCCATGGCGTAATTCTTCCACGGACTCCCATTCTCCAAATCACCCGTAGCTGCCTGATAGTCCAGCACGTTCTGTATCATGAGCTGCTCCAGCTCATGGGAACAAGTGTAGAAGTCATGCTGATAATCAGAGCCAAACGGAAGGCTTCGCTGAATCTTGTCTATCAATTTCAGCAGCTTCTCACTTTTTTCCGCGTCGGTTTCGATCTGAGCCGCAACCCGCAGATTGTCGATGGTTCTTTCCCTGCTCGGACAGCCAAACGTACACCACGCCAGTTTTTCATAGTTGGTAAATTTGCAGTAGCATTTCATAGTTTTTGATCTCCTTTCGATTCTGGAAAAATTTAAGGACTGCCGATGGACAGTCCCTATGTATGAATGAAGCCGTTCCTGCAATGGGGAACGGCTTCGCGATTCGATATTTTGTTTTATGTTCTGTTTTTGGCTATGCTGTTACTTACATTTTTACTTCCGTATCCGGCTCCCGTCTATATCACGCTCTGACAAATGACCACAACACCGTATTCAGAATGTCCAGCTTTCCAATCATCCATCCGGCGATCTGTGGGAGAATAAACACCACCAGCCCTGTCAGCAGCATTGTCGCTGACTCTGATCCTGTACTGATCTTCATCAGATAACTTAATACAGCTATCAGAAAACACACTCCCGAAAGAATATAAAGGATTGCTCCGGCAAAGCTGGTCAGAAATATACCGAGCCACTTCATGATGATCACAATCACTGCCACTGGTAAAAGCAAAAGTCTTAACATGAGATTTAATACTGTCTTCAACAGGGTCATGGTATCACCTCACATATACACAATCTCGGTCAGCACGATCTCCTCCGCCCGGTCACGGATGCCGTTCATCGACTGCACCCACTTCCAACAATCGCGCCGCTTTAAATCCTCGGTCACGTTCTCGGCTGCTTTCATCTGATCAATGATCACTTCAAGCCGCTCCTGTGCCTGTTCATTGATGTCTGCGAGATAGGTAGCCATTTTGCCGGAAAGTGTCAGTTCTGTGTAAGCGATGGGACGGTTCTCCCGGAGATACTGCAGATGCATCCGTCCCCATTTTCCGATAGGCCGCTGTTCCTCTTTCTCCTGCAGGCTGATGTCGGGAATGTAATAATCTCCGGCGCGTACATAATCCAGACCGCTGCTGTTGTCGTGAATTCTCGGTTTCATAGATTTCTCCATGCTGTTTTCTACACTGTTTTTCATATCGTTTTTCATGCTGCTTCTTGCGCTTCCTTTCATGCAAATTTTCGTGCTTTCCTTCAAGCTGATTTTTCCTCCTGTTCTGCTTTTTTCCTGTGGTAATCTTCGCGGCGGGAGCGAAGATATTTCTCGTCGCGTTCCTGTGCTGCCGGATCGCCGTTGGCTGAATCCTCGTACATCTTCTGACGGCACTTTTTCTGCGCTTCACAGAAATACCGATTCCTCGCTGCCAGCTTCTCCTGCGCTTCCGGATCACCAGCTGCAGCTTTTTCTTTGAGTTCCATAAGCTCGGCTTTTCGCCGCTCGCTCTGCCGACGATTGCGCTCGGCCTGCTGCTCCTGCAAATGCTTTGCGTATTCGGGGTCTTCCGCTGCCCGCTGTTCACGGCGTTCTTTTGTGAGCCTGCTGTACTCTCTGGCCTTTTCCCGGCGTTCTTCCAGTTCCTGCACGGCGTCGGTATCTCCTGCTGCAGCTCTTTCTTTCAGTTCAGACACTGTAGCTTTTCGCTTCTTTTCAGCACGCTCCTGCCGTTTCCGCTCATTCTCCAGCATTTTCTCCGAGGCAATCCGTTCCTTTTCCTCCATCCTGGCAATATATTCCGGGTCGGCTCGGCGGATCGCTTTCATTTTTTCATTGTGCTTTCTGGCCCGCTCCTGCTTCTGTTCCAGATAACGGTCGTACTCGGCGGCGGCTTCCGGATCGGTCTTCGCGGCTTCTTTGAGAGCAGCTATTTTCTCCTGTCGCTTCTGGCTGGAACGCTTCACCCTCTCCTTCTTCTTTTCGAGCTGCCGGGCGTCGATTTCCGCTATCCGTTCTTCCTCCGATACTTCGGGTGCCGGTGGGAGATAGCTGCCGATGAAATTGAAAACAATATCAATTTTCTGGCTTCTGTAGACAGTGCGTCCGCCTGTCGCAGAATGCACCACCACTTTCTCGACAAACTCATACAGCATCTGATCAGTCAGCTCCGTACAGTCCCTGTATTTCTGCACCAGTGCGATAAACCGTCCCGTATCGATGGGCGGTGCGGCATCCGCTTCGATTGCATCCTTCAGCTCATTGATTCTCGCTTCAAGGCGGGACTGCTCCTCGTCGTATTTGGCCATCAGCCGCTGCACCTGACGCTCCGGCAGCATTCCGGTCACACTGTTCTCATATAAGCCCTCAATCAGCAAATCAAGCTCGGAAAATCGTTTGTTCGCGGCATCCAGTTCCTTTCGGTATTCTCTGGTAGCTTCTGACTGCCGGACAGCACACTGCTCCTTTAACTGGCTGATAAACTCCGTTTCGTTTTCCAACACGTACTGGGAGACGAGACGAATCGCCTGCAAAATCACATCTTCCAAAGTCGATGCTTTGATGAAATGTGAGGTGCAGCCTTCAATCTTATTCCGATAATGACTGCACTGGAATCCGGTATCCGAATCATACACGGTGCCGTCCTCCCGCTTTTTGCATGACGGGCTGCAGAAACTCATTCTCGCGCCGCAGTCAGCACAGAACACAAGGCCGGAGAGCCTGTGGGAATTTGTGCCGTCCGCCAGCCGTTTCACTGACCGTTTTCTTAAACGCTGTGCCTTATCCCATGTTTCCTGATCAATGATGGCTTCATGGGTATCCGGAAAGATCATCAGCTCGTCCGGCGTCGCTTTCCGCCGCTTCTTCGTCTTGAAATTATCGCAGATACTCTTTCCCAGCACAGTATGTCCGAGATATTCCTGCCGGTCAAGGATGGCGCTGACCGTATTCCCATTCCAGCAGTAAGGGTCATGATAACGGGAGTTCCTCGCGTTTTCCGGGTGATACCGATCCGCATATGCGGATGGAATCAACACCTTGTCAGCTGTGAGAATCTCGGCAATCTGACTGACTCCGATCCCCTCACTGGCAAGCTGGAATATCCTCCGCACAACTCCGGCAGCTTCCTCGTCCACGATCAGCGTCTGCTTATCATCCGCATTCCGTGTGTAGCCATAAGGGATACTGCCGCTGCACCGCTTCCCGTCCTGCATCCTCGACTTGAAAATCGCCTTGATCTTCTTGCTGGTGTCCTTGGCGTACCACTCGTTCATGATGTTAAGAAAAGGCGTAAAATCATTGTCGGTAGGATTGTCGCTGTCGATGCTGTTGTTGACTGCGATGAAGCGGATACCTTTCTGCGGAAACGTGATCTCGGTGTAATAGCCGACCTGCAGGTAATTCCTGCCGAAGCGGCTCATGTCTTTCACACAGACGATGCCGACTTTTCCTGCTTCCACATCTGCCAGCAGTGCCTGAAAACCAGGTCTGTTGAAGTTGGTTCCACTGTATCCATCGTCTGTATAATGTCGGATATTTTTGAAGCCGTTCTGCCGGGCGTAGCTCTCCAGATACTCTTTCTGGTTGATGATGCTGTTGGACTCGCCCTGCAGCTCATCATCCTTTGAAAGCCGTTCATATAAGGCTGTTATTTTTTCATGAAGCAATGCTTTTTTTGATTGTATTGGCTTCAACACCATGGGCTTTTTCCTCCTTTCCTGCCTATGTATTCGCGGTTTTTCGCGGGTGCCTGCCGCTGCTTTTTTCCGGCTCCGTTTTGTTTATCCTTATTTATTCTACCCCTTCGGGTCAGTAAATACAAATGAGGTATAACCTGCATTGTAAGCATTTGCTTTCACAACATAAAAGGTTTTACCGGACCCGGAGCCGCCGATGATTACCGTATTGTTATTCAGAGCTGTCAGCCTTG
>JAJBVE010000176.1 GCA_020859995.1 Clostridiales bacterium | reverse complement strand
AAAACAGAAAAAAAAGAAATAAATAGAAATAACTAGAAAAAACATAATAAACAGAAATAAACGGAGGAATGCTATGGGGGAATGCAGGTTTAGGGTATTGCGGGATGAAGATCGGACTCCGGGGACGAAAATCTGTAAAGATGGCGTACACTTTGGCTATTATGCAGCGGCACAGGAGCCGCCGTCTCTGTTATTGTATAAAAAAGGTTCAGAAGAGATTGCTGCCAGAATTGTGTTTCCCAAACCGGAAGTGCCGGGAAATTTTTATTCCATGAAGGTGTCCATGGACACGGATGTGTATGAATATAATTTCCTCGACGCGGGTCAGGTGGTTACGGATCCCTACGCGAGAGGGATTGCCGGTCGGAACGAGTATGGGAAAACTCCATCTTTTACGCCGCATGGCCTGCGGGGAGTACTGGTTTCTGATGAGTATGACTGGAAAGAGGACGCTCTGCCGGAGATTCCTTTTTGCGATGTAATCATGTATCACCTGCATGTACGGGGATTTACCATGCATAAGAATTCCGGGGTCAGCCAGAAGGGGACCTTCGCCGGACTTGCCAGAAAGATTCCGTATCTGAAATCACTTGGCGTCAATCAGGTAAAGCTGATGCCGGTATATGAATTTTCAGAGCTTGAGATTCCGGATTACTATTTTGAACGTACAATTACGCCAGAGGTATCTGTACATACAAATGAGGACGAAAAAACACCGGCGGAAAAGAACGCCGATGCCGCAGGCGGAACTGCTTCCATGGATCTTTCAGATCGCGGCGCCGGGACAGATGCAGGCACTAGCGCGAATATCAGCGTCGAAACGGATACTCCGGCGGAAGCCAGCAGGAACGAGGTTCTGGAACACGCGTTTGACAGACCTTGCTCTGAGCGGATGGAGCAGACCTTCCGAAAAAATTACTGGGGCTACGGACCAGGATTTTACTTTGCGCCGAAAGCCTCTTATGCCGCGTCGGGGTGTGCCCAGACGGAGTTTAAGGATCTGGTCAGAGCGTTTCACAAAAATGGGATCGAGGTGATCCTGGAATTTGCGTTTTCGGAACAGACGGACATCGCTCAGATCTGTGACTGCCTGAAATACTGGGCGGACACGTATCATGTGGACGGCTTTTCCATAGTCGGCCGCGACGGCCTTTCACGGGAACTTGCCAGATTACCGCTGTTTGGCAGCCGCAAGCTGATTTGCGGCTGGTACCCGGATGGAACGGCGGAAGAGAACGCGAAAAAAGGGCATCACCGGATCGCCCAGTCCAATGACGGCTTTATGAACGACGCACGCCGCCTTCTCAAAGGAGATGCCGGTTCGCTGGAAGGCTTCGGATGGAGAATCCGGCAGAATCCTTCCGGCTGCGCGCAGATCAACTATATAACGAATCACGATGGATTTACTCTGCTTGATCTTGTATCTTACAATATGAAATATAATGACGCGAACGGCGAGATGGGCCGCGACGGTTCTGATCAGAATTTCAGCCGGAACTGCGGAGAAGAAGGTCCGAGCGGCAAACGTAAAATCGTGCAGCTGCGGATGAGACAGCGCAAGAACGCGTTCGCGATGATGCTGCTCTCCCAGGGGACGCCGATGCTGCTGGCCGGCGATGAATTTGGAAATACGCAGCAGGGAAATAATAATCCCTGGTGTCACGACAGTGAGCTGACCTGGCTGGACTGGAGCCATACGAAGGCGAACCGGGAACTGACCGGTTTTGTCAGGCAGCTGATTGCCTTCCGCAAGGCGCACCGTGTTCTGCATCTGGACGCGCAGCCGCAGTGCGTGGACTATCTTTCCAGCGGATTTCCGGATCTGTCGTATCACAGCGAACGCGCCTGGTATGGGGATCTGCGCCATTCGAATTTGCATATGGGATGCATGTATTCCGGATATTATGCCAGAGAAGAGGGGTTTCTTTACCTTGCCTGGAATTTCCACTGGGAAGAACAGCAGCTGGCGCTTCCTCTTTTGCCGGCGGAATGCGGCTGGTACCGCGTGATGGATACTTCTCTTCCGGAGAGCTTTTTATCCGAGGCTGAGCAGGAAATCCTGGACGATTGCAGAGTATTTACGGCGCCGCCCAGATCGGTGGTGATTCTGGAGGGACGAAAAAGAGCGTAGGCGGATCCGCGCCGGTAATGCCTGCGGTTGTACAACACAGGACCGCGAAAAAATGTAAAAAGCGGCAAAACGCGGTAAAATGCGGCGCTTCAAAAGAATCAGAAATCAGAAAGTTTGAATCCAAAAGTTATGCGAAAAATACAGAGGGAACAGTGAAATGAAACAGTCATCTATAAACAATACAATCACCTGGGAAAAAGCGACAGGCCATCTGCGCACAATCACGGAACATAAGTTTCTGGTCATGGCCGGATGTTTCCGGATAGGGCTGTACTGGCAGGGCCTGACACATGATCTGTCAAAATATATGCCATCCGAACTGCTGGAAGGATTCCGCTATTATGAGGACGGAAAAAGCAGCCCAAACAATCAGGAGCGAATAGACAAAGGGTATTCCAGTGCCTGGATGCACCACAAAGGCCGTAACCGCCATCATTTTGAATACTGGCTCGATTACCGGCAGCCGGCGAAGAAGAATAACCCTAAGAATACTTCTGCCGCGGACCAGGCAGATAGATTTCCTTTGCAGACGGTTCAGATGCCTCGGAAATATGTCGCGGAGATGTTGATGGACCGCATCGCGGCTTCTAAGAATTATAATAAAGAAACCTATACGCGCCATGATGCTCTGGCTTATTTTGAAAATGGAAAGGGACATTATCTGATGCACCCGCAGACGAAAAAAGAGCTGCGCGGCATGCTGCGGATTCTCGATGAAAGGGGCGAAGAGGAGCTCATCCGCTTCGTGCGGGATTATTACCTGAAAGGGTATCCCATCTGAATCGGATAGGGGGAAACCTCTCACCCTATCCGCTGCGTCAGGCGCGAGCAGCGAAGTTATGAATCTCCGCTCGCGCCTGTGTGCATAACAAAAAACGGGGATCAGCTCTCCCCGTTTTTTTCGTGTTTGCTTTTAAATTCCCTGTATTTTCGCTCCCCGGCTTTTTTCAGAAGTACCGCTGTGTTTTTGGTGTCATTCCAGAATTCCTGCGGAGATCTGCGCTTTGCCAGGCTCTTTTTTGCCGCGTCGTCTTTCAGATAGATCAGCTGGTTGTTTTCATCAATCCGCTCCAGACGGACATAATCCATCGAGTCTGTGGGCAGGTCCTGCCGCGCGAGTTCTTCTTCCACGATTCGTTTGATAATATAGTACAAAGTCGCGAAAATCGGCACACCTACAATCATGCCGACGATGCCGAGCAGATTGCTGAACACCAGGATCGCGACGATGACCCAGAACGCGGAGACACCGGTCGAATTGCCGAGAATCCTGGGTCCGATAATGTTCCCGTCGATTTGCTGCAGGATCAGGATAAAAATGACAAAAACCAGACAATCCCAGGGCTCTACAAACAGCAGCAGGATGGCGCATGGAATCGCGCCGATGAATGGGCCGAACACGGGGATGATATTCGTCACGCCGATAACGACGCTGATCAGCAGAACATAGGGGATTTTCAGAATCGACAGACAGATAAAACAAATCACGCCGACGATTGCAGAATCGATGATTTTACCAGTGATGAAACCGCTGAAAATCAGATTTGCCTGCCGGCAAATATCCAGAATCCAGGTGGCGGCGCCTTTGTGGTGACAGACGGCATAGAGCAGTTTCTTGGCCTGCCCTATAAAACGCTCTTTGGACATCTGCGCATAAACCAGAACAATCAGAGCGACAAATAGATTCACGATGCCGTTGATCAGGCCCAGAAAGCTTTGCGTGATGGTATTAATCGTTGTATAGAGGTTGGTATTGATCCAGTCTGTGATAAAATTGATTACACTGAGAATGTACTCATATACCTGGGGATTCCACTCATTGACCCGGTCGAGATAGCTGTTGAAGGTAGCCTGCATGCCGGGCAGATCGCCGAGCAGACTATTGATCGTTTCAAATAATTTGGGGATCAGGCGGCTGAAAATCAGAAAAACAAGCAGGAAAACCAGAGCCAGGACCGCTACAATGGTCAGGACGCGGGCGGGAATCTGGCTCATATTTCTTTTGCGCAGGACGCGCTCTCCTGCGACAATAATCGGATCCAGTACGTAAGCCATGCCGATCCCCAGCCAGATCGATGTCAGTGAGCTGAAGATAGAATGGACCGTCTTCATAATGGACGAGCCGTTCAGTAACAGAAAATAGAACGCGATCACGGCCGCTAGTGTTAAAAATACCGTGGTACACCAGACAATTGCGTTTTTCCAGGTGGTTTTCATACCGTTCCTCCATTTACTTTTGCGAAACAGCAAGCCAGGAAGTATCTGATCTCTTACAGATTTCCGTACTACTGGCACAGATGTTGAAATTGATTTCAAATCATTATACAGCAGCAGTCAGAAGTTTTCAATGAAGTTTTTTAATCTTACAGAGGTGTTATGCCGGCAGTTAAACACTTTGGAGAGGCTTATACCTCTCTTTTTTGTTGTAAAT
>JAJBVE010000183.1 GCA_020859995.1 Clostridiales bacterium | reverse complement strand
TGTGGGAAAATACAAGCATTTTTATCGCGAAAAGTTTTTATTCTTTAGCGCTGTTTCTAATAAGAACGATGGCTATCGTGATGTTGAGCAGGAAAAGCGGGTCGCTGACGCTGTCGGGAGGCTGATGGGTGTAAACCCCGATGATAAAGATGGGGCTTTTTTGGCCTCAGTCAGTGATGAGCAGCTCTTTGATTTCCTGCAGTCCGGCATTGCCGTCCTGGAAAAATATGGCACGGTGCATGGCTCGGAAGCGTTCCGGAGGTTTTCGGTCGCTCCGGTTCCGAAGGTGAAGGTCGGCGTTTCTGTGGAGAGCGGCATTCTCGATCTGTCGCTGACGTCCTCCGGGATTTCGGAGAAGGAGCTTTTGGAGGTGCTGCAGAGCTACCGCCGGAAGAAACGGTTCCATAAGCTTTCCTCCGGGGATTTTCTGGATCTGGCAGAGGACGATCAGCTCTCCCAGATCAGCGATTTTATGCAGGAGCTGGATCTGAATCCGGAGGATGTGATCAAAAAGAGCGCGAAGGTGCCGCTTTACCGCGCATTGTATATCGATAAGCTCCTGGAGGAGCATGACACGCTGTACTCGACAAGAGACCGGGTATACCGCGGCCTCATCCGTAATTTTAAGACAATCCGCGATTCTGAGAGCGAGCCGCCCTCGGAGCTTGCCGGAATTATGAGACCCTATCAGACGCTGGGCTTCAAATGGATCCGGACGCTGGAGGAAGCCGGATTCGGCGGGATTCTGGCGGATGAGATGGGGGTCTGGGCAAGACGCTGCAGACGATTTCCGCTCTTATGTATGATTACGGCGAAAAGAAGCCGGGGACAGAGCGTCCGTCCCTGGTGGTCTGCCCTGCGTCCCTGGTTTACAACTGGCAGGAGGAATTCGTGAAATTTGCGCCGGACATGCAGGTCCTGCCGATCACCGGCGGCGCGGTGGCAAGGAGAAAAGCGCTCGCGGCGTGGGACAGTACGCAGGTGTATCTGATTTCCTATGATCTGCTGAAGCGCAACATCGCGGAGCTCTCGGAGAGGGAGTTCTTTTATGTGATCCTCGATGAGGCACAGTATATCAAAAATTCGGGTGCGGCAGTCTCGAAGGCCGTAAAGACCCTGAAGGCAGGTCACCGCCTTGCGCTGACGGGCACGCCGATCGAAAACCGCCTCTCGGAGCTCTGGAGCATTTTTGATTTCCTGATGCCGGGATTTCTGTATTCGCAGAAGGATTTTGAGCAGAGGTTTGCGATTCCTGTCACGAAAGGCAAGGATCAGGAGGCCATGGAAAAGCTGAAAAAAATGACCTCGCCCTTCCTCATGAGAAGACGGAAAGAAGATGTGTTAAAGGGCCTCCCGGCGAAGCTGGAGGAGGTGCGCTATGTGCCGATTTCCGGCGAGCAGCAGAAGCTCTATGACGCGCAGGTCCTGAAACTGAAAAATACGATCCTGGACGGGACGATGGGGACCGGGACAGGAAAGGTGAAGGTGCTCGCGGAGCTCACCAAGATCCGTGAAATCTGCTGCGACCCGTCGCTTCTTTTTGAAAATTACCACGAAGAAAGCGCGAAGCGCGAAGCGGCCATCGGCCTGATCCGGCAGGCGATAGACGGTGGCCACCGGATGCTTCTTTTCTCGCAGTTTACCTCAATGCTCGCGCTGCTGGAGGAAGACCTTAAAGCGGAAGGCATCCCCTACTATATCCTGACCGGATCCACATCCAAGGAAAAACGTATCCGGCTGGTGCATCAGTTCAATGAAGGGGACGTCCCGGTGCTTCTGATCTCCCTCAAGGCGGGCGGCAACGGGCTGAACCTGACGGGAGCAGACATCGTCATCCACTACGACCCGTGGTGGAACATGGCCGCGCAAAACCAGGCCACCGACCGCGCCCACCGGATCGGACAGACCCGACAGGTCACCGTGTACCGCCTGATCCTGAAAGGGACGATCGAAGAGCGGATCCTGCGGCTGCAGGAAGAGAAAAAAGATCTCGCGGATCAGGTTCTTTCCGGGGAAGGTACATCGCTCTCAGGTCTTTCGCAGGAGGAACTGCTGGAATTGCTGGGGTGAAGGAAGCCTGAGGAGCGTCGCAATGGTAAAAATTAAGCAGGCGAAAAGAGGTATTTTGTTTCTTGCCTATTGCAAGCGAACCCTCTTTAAAACGAGTGCCTGAAAGGTCGCCGCCTCCTCTCCGTTTTTGCAGGAAAACTGCTCATGCGTCCCCTTTTCCCGGGAAAAACCAGCCTCTTCCAGTGCATGAAGAAGCCCGTCATAGGAGGCATCGGCTTCATAGCGCTCCACGCTGATCAGGTATCCGCCCGGATTTACCAGATTGGCCAATACCTGCGCATAGGGCCGGTGCAGCGCGGTCAGCTCGGCAAGTGAGAGCTGACGCTGATTGGTTTTGTTTTCTACATTTTCAGAACTGCCTTTTTTGGCCTGTTTTGCTGCCAGAGGCGGCCAGGCTACATTTTCGTGGATCGTGCGGCAGGAGAGCAGGGTCTGAAATGGTTCCTGTTTCTGGTTTTGGGATGGATTATCATTAAAAATCGGATCAGTCAAAGACAGGCTGGATAATGCTGGTTCAGACGAAGCCTGGGCTGAGATATCCATGCCTGATATATCCTGCTGATAAAAGGCTGCGTTATGAATAGCGAGCTGCTCTTTGAGCACCTTAGCCACAGAGACCGCGTTCGCGGACAAATCCAGTCCGGTGACGGCCAAATCCGGATACCGCTGCGCGAGAAAACAGGTCAGGATGCCATTTCCGCAGCCGACCTCACAGATGTCCCCCTTGAAATAACGCTCCGCCCGGATCAGATAGTCTATTGCCTTCTGAAAAAACAGACGGTCATAGTAGGAAGAGGCAAGAAGACTTAAAGGCAGAGTTTGATTCAGATAGTCGACAAGCTCTGACTGCCGGCGCAGATACAGGCTGTCCTTTTTATATCCAGAGCCGGGCGCGGAATTTTTTGGACTTAAGTCGTCCCGGACCCGAACAGCGGACTGTGGATGAGAATTTCTCCAGTCTGATTCTTCAGTCCCGTAAATCAGCTTCCTTTCAGTCCGGTCGAACAGTTCGGTCAGATTTTTGATATGCCGTTCTCCTTCTTCGTAGCCGAACGTTTCGATCAGAGCCGTGTCCAGCTCTGAGATTTTCTGAATACCGATGCGGGAAAGATATTCCCTTGCTTCTGAATTTGCCATGTTACGCCTCCTGATTATTCTATTGTAGTCTATTTCAGGAGGGATTTCCATATGTTTTTTGTATGTTTTCCACCATAGTTTGCTTGCGTTGACATGGAAGACTCCCTTTGTAAAGATTAACGGAAGTCCGCGTATCACTTCGATCAGTACTACTGATGGAAATACTGCAAGTTTATGTGATGCTTACGAAAAATGTTCCGTTTTTAAAGAGCACGAAAACAGTGCCGGTTTTTGCTGCCCGGTTTCCCTGGTGCGTGAAATTACGGTTGGAAAAGTACAGATCCTGTGTTAGAATGATACAAAGAAATGTAAGAAATGGTTCATTTTCCTTTAGTTGTTATGATCATAGCGTGCCTGAAATGAAAAGCCGGAGTAACGATTCTGGACAGTATTTTGCATCTGCTGCGAAGTACGTACGGGAATGTATATTTCACAAGTCGGAGGTAAAACATGGGGTTTTATTTAAATAGCCAGAGCCCTGCGGCGGCATATAAGAAAACATTCGAAACGCCTTATTTTGTGGATAAATCTGCTCTTCTTGCAGAGCTGTTTGCTGTCATTGGCACGGACGAAGGCAATATTTGCCTGACGAGACCGCGCAGATTCGGAAAAACGGTGGTGGCAAATATGATTGCCGCTTTTTTTGGAAAAGGCTGTGACTCCAGTGCAATTTTTGATCATCTGGCTATTTCGAAAAATCCTGATTATCATAGATATCTGAATCAAAGCAATCTGATTTCTATTAATTTCAGTAAAATGCCGGAGAATTGTAAAAGCTATGAGCAGTACATTACGCGCGTGACTTCGCGAATGAAACGAGAACTGCTGAAGGCTTATCCGGACATTACCTGCGGGGAGGAAGATGCGCTGTGGGATATTTTGACGGAGGTTTTTGAGGAGTATCAGGAGCAGTTTGTATTTGTGATTGATGAATGGGACTGCATTTTCCATAAAGACTTTATTACTGATGGAGATCGGAGAGCTTTTATTGAATTTCTGGCGAATCTGCTGAAGGATCAGTCTTATGTTCTGTTTACGTATATGACTGGTGTGCTGCCGATTGCCAAATATTCGAGCGGTTCTACAATTAATAATTTTAAAGAATACGATATGGCCACTAAAAAGAAATACGGGGAATATTTTGGCTTTACGGAGTCGGAAACGGAGGAATTATACCAGAGATATCTGGCAAAAGAGTCCGCTCCGGAAGTGACCATGGAGAATCTGAGGACCTGGTATGACGGCTATCAGACTGCGTCCGGCGAGAGGCTTTACAACCCTCGCTCTGTAGTATATGCCTTGTCAAATAATCAGGTGGCGGACTATTGGACGTCCTCAGGACCCTATGCGGAGATATCAGACTATATCATAGATAACGTGGATGGTGTGAAGGAAGCAATCATCCGGCTGGTGAGGGGAGAAGCGGTTTCGGCTGCTCTGAAAGCATCTGCTGCAACGGAGCGGAAGTGGAAGACGAGGGACGAAGTACTTTCTGCAATGGTAGTATATGGTTTCCTGACCTATGATGAAATAGAAGAGACGGTTCGTATTCCAAATAAGGAATTGAGGGATGAATTTGCATCCACGGTCAGCAAAGAGCCATCGCTGCATTATCTGGATGCTCTGGCCAGAGAATCAAATCGTATTTTAAAAGCGACCCTGGAGCAGGACGCCAGAACAGTGGAAGATATCATGGAATTTGTTCATAACACGGAAGCACCGATTCTGAATTATAATAATGAAAATGAGCTGGCCGCGATTGTGAATCTGGCCTATCTGGGGGCGAGAGATTATTATGAAGTAGAACGCGAAGCAAAATCCGGGAAAGGATACGCGGATATTTTGTTTATGCCGAGAGACTCCTCAAGAGATGGCATGATTGTGGAATTAAAAGTGGATCACAGCGCAGAAGAGGCGATTCAACAGATTAAGGATAATGCATACGCTCTGAAATTTAAAGATATTTCCGGACGTAAAAAGTGCAGAAGAATCATTGCTGTTGGAATCAACTACGTTTCCGACAGTAAGAATCTGAAAGATAAAAAAAGTCATCATTGCATGATAGAGGTGTTGGAGTAATCCTGTGAAACAAAGAATACAAACAAAGACCGCCTGATCACGTGAGAGCTGACGCGCAGGAGGTCTTTTTATGTGATGCGCAGGGCGCGAGAGGAATTTTGGCAGCTTTGCTGTCAGCGGTCTACGTTTCTTCACTTCGTTTCGATTCGCGCTAAACGGATAGGGAGGGTGAGCACTCCCCTATCCGATCGCAGAACTGAGTGCACTTGGTAAGGGTTATCTGGATTATGGCAAAGTTGCTTCCTTCTCCCTCCGCTGTGCGGCCACATGCAGCACAACCTTGCGCACAACATCGTAGACCACCGCGAAGACCGGTACGCCGACGATCATGCCGATGAATCCGAACAGGCCGCCAAAGGTGAGGATGGCAAAGAGGACCCAGAACCCGGACAGACCGGTCACGTTGCCCAGAATGCGCGGCCCCAGGATGTTTCCGTCAAACTGCTGAAGGATCAGAATAAAGATCAGAAAGATGACGGCTTTTACCGGGCTGACCATCAGGATCAGCAGGAAGGACGGGATGGCGCCGATGTAAGGTCCGAAAAAGGGGATGATGTTGGTGACACCTACGATCACGCTGACCAGCACGGAGTAAGGCATCCGCAGGATCATCATGCCGATAAAACAGATGATGCCGATGATCAGCGAGTCGATCAGACGGCCATTGATAAATCCTGCAAATACTTTGTCGGCATAGCGGACTTCTGAAAGAATCCGGTCAGACCATTTCCTGCCGAATATACTGTAGTTGATCAGCTTCGCCTGTACGGCAAATTTTTTGCGGCTGCCCAGGATGTAGACTGCGGCGATAAAACCGATCAGTACGTTTTTGAAGAAGGTGACGACATTGGTCACGCTGCTGGACACATTTCCGATCAGCACTTCAATATTAGGGATCACGGTGGAGCTGAGCCACTCCGGGATCGAGGTGGAGAAGCTGGAGGAAAAATCGGTGATATAATTACTCAGTGTTTCATTGTCTCCGGCGTATTGCAAAAGCCATTCGGAAGCCGTTTCAATGCTGGAGGGAATCATGCGGACGATCGAATAGATGCTTTCCAGCAGGGTGGGCAGCACCAGGATCAGGAGCACAAAGATTACGACGAGTCCCAGTGCCATTGTGATGAGAATGCTCAAACCTGGGATGAGCTTTAACATGCGTGCCGAAGCTTTTTTATGCTTACTCCAAAAGCCCTTTTTACTGTCATTTGCTTTTTTCCTGAAAAAACCGGTTAGCTTCTCTTCGATGAAGTTGCAGCTTGGCTTCAGAATATAGGCCAGCACAGATCCTACGATGAAAGGCATCAGGACATTGATCAGGGTGTTTATACCCCTTCGCAGTCCGTCAAACCGGAAAACGACAAAGAATAAAAGTATGCTTAAAGCGGCCGCTCCGAAGAGCGAGAGCATCAGGCGCAGGTAACTGTTGTCGGATTTTTTCTGACTCATAATTCATTCGCTTCCTTATTTTTAAATCGGTTTTATTCCCGCGAAGCAACGAGCCAAGTAGCCGTGCTTGCACGGATATTTGGCGACTGCCGCGAGGGTCAAATACCCCGATGCTTGCATCGCCACAAATTTGATGCCCCGTATGCTTGCATCGGGGTATTTGACCTCAGAACGATTTTATCGCTGCGGAATATCCAGGCTTCCCAAAGTCAAAATCGCTGATGAAAGCACAGGGGATATTTGTCTATGCTTTGCAGAAATAGATCGAAACATAATTTCATGCTTCGCACCGAAATTAAAAAATCTTTATTTAGAGATCCTCTTCCAGAAATTCCAGGCACGTCTTTAAAAATCTCGCGGTTGTCTCATCCTCGGACCGGTAAATCTCATGCTTTGCGCCGGGAACCTGTACAAAACGGATGTTATCGCTCTGCCTTGCCTGTGCGAGCTTTTGCAGGAACAGGACCTGCTGCTCTTTGGATACGACCGTCTCGTTTTCTGCCTGGAAGAGCAGGATTGGCGCAGTGATCCGTTTCCACGCCTCCGTCATGAGAAAATGGTTCAGGCGGATCGCTTCGCGCAGCCAGCCGTAGGAGGCGCCGGAGGTCTGAAAGAGCGGCTCGGCGTCTGTCTTTGCCTTATACCAGGCCCAGCGGGAGGGTGATGTGGCGAAAGCATCTTCGAAGGTTTCCTGACCGTCGTAAGCGTGCTGTCCAATGACATAGTCGCGTTCATGACCCGATTTGCACATGGCAGCGTCAATCAGCTGCGTGAGGGGCATCGGCACCCCTCCGGTAGCGGGACAGATCATCGGCGAGCAGAGAATGACCCGCTCAAACAGGCCAGGCTCTCTGGCAGCAAGCGCTGCGCCGATGCCGCCGCCCATGGAATGCGCGAAAAGAAAAAGCGGAAGCGGTTTGTTGTAATATTTTTTTGCAGCCCGTGCAACGAATTTCAGATCAGCAACATACCTTTTCCAGCTGTCTATATGTACGAGGGAGAGATCTTCCTTGGCAAGGCGGTAGGAGCGTCCGTGCCCGCAATGCTCCAGGATGCATACATGAAAGCCTGCCTTTAAGAAATAGCAGATGACTTCAAAGTATTTGTCTGCCGTCTCAGTAAATCCGTGTGAAATGAGGAGGATTCCCTTTGCGGATACGGTTTCGTCTGCTGTATAAAAGGCACAGTAAAGATTTCGTCCCGGCTCCCGCGAAAGATAAAGCTCCTCGCGGTGCGGGAGAATCGAGGGAAGGATTTGCTCTTCCATGTATTTGAGGTAATCATTTTCTGCGTTCATTTGCTCCTCCATGTGTTTTGGATTTCTCATATTTCGATATGTCTGCTCATTTCTTATCGTTGTATCCCAATTATATTTTCTTCTCTAAACATACAAGCCTTACGCCATCAATTCCATTAAAATTACAGTTCACGATTCCAGGTTCCTTAAATCCAAATTTTTCATACATTTTTCGTGCAGCCTGATTTTTTTCCTGTGTATCTATCCGCAAATAATGGCATTTATTTGACAGCGCATAATTCTGATAAAATTCGATAAAGGCTCTTGCATATCCTTTTCCGGATTGCCGGGGATCAACGACCAGCGTATGCAGCACCATCACATCTGTGTCATCCGCAGCATACTCCCATTTGCAATCTGCATATTCCGGAACCTGAACCTGATTAATAATTCCTGATGCAACAATGCAACCTTCTATGTCTTCCACAAACAAATCGCCTCTGCCCAGTGCGTCCAGTGCTGTTTTTCTGATGGGATATACATTTCTGACCCATCCAATCACCATTCTTCCCTGTTCCTCTTCTGTGTGGATTCTGGAATAGATTTCACAGATGGCTTCTATGTCTTTGGCAGTTGCTTTTCTAATCATAATATACCCCATAAAATTCCGGTTGTTCTTTCTGACATCTGCTTCTCTTTTAAAAATTCTGATGCTCGTCCTTCCCCATCCTGCCCAGATCTTGGTGCCACGAGACGCCCAGCGCACCAGATTTGTTAGTCCTTCTCTCATTTTGCCCGAATCTTGGTGCCACGAGACACCCAGCACAGCGATTTGTCAGTCCTTCGCCCGTCTAGTCCGGATCTCAGCTGCCAGTTCTTCGACCTTTTCGTCGGTCAGTAAATATTTTTTGTGGAACAGCCATACGGCGATGAGAAGACCCGCGATTGGAAAGAGGGTCATGGTCATGCGCAGCCCGGCCACAGAGGAGGCGGCTGCTGAGGCGGTGGAGGCGGCGTCTGTGTCCGAGCTTAAGTTGCACACGGCGAGACAGACGGAAGCGACCAGAGCGGCGATGCCGGAGGCGAGCTTTACGACAAAGGTCTGCATGGAAAAGATGACGCTCTCATCGCGGCGATTGTTTTTGACTTCTCCATAGTCCACGGTGTTTGCAAGGAAGATCGTAGTGAGTACGGTCAGCATGCCGTTTGCCGCGAAAATGAGAAATCCCGGGATAAACAGCAGGAAGACATTGGACATATTGGTGAAGGCCAGCACCAGCAGGACGAGGTAGCCGGCTACCGCCATGCCGAAGCTGATGTAAAAAATACGGATGGTGTTGAAAAACTTCCGCAAAAGCGGGAAAAACAGCATCATCGCGAGGATCTGCGTCGCTCCGCCGAATGTGTTAAACAGCGTATAGGAGCTGTACCAGGACTCGCCGCCGAAATCATATTTGAAGAAATAAATCACGAGGTTTGAGGTGATGTAAACGGAGCAGTTGATGAGCACGATGGTGATCACGACGGCCATGGCCTGGTCGTTGCGGATCAGTGCCTGAAACATCTGTCCGACGGACGGGGAATCCATGTCCACGGTGGATTTTTCCCTGATATTCAGGCAGGTGCAGCCGATGAAAAGGACAAACAGCACCGCGATGATCAGCGCGAACCATTTGAAACCGACGCGTTCATCGCCGCCGCCCAGCGCCATGACGCTCATCATGGTTACCACGGTGATCAGCGCGGAGCCGACGCCTGCCGCGCTGCGGGCGAGGGTCGTCAGATTTTCACGCTCCTTGCCGCCCTCGGTAAATGCCGGGATCACGGACCAGTAGGGGATGTCCATGATGGTGTAGGTCATGCCCCAGAGAATATAGGTGACTGCGGCATAGGCCACAAGCCCGGGACCATCCAGCGCAGGCGGCGCGGAAAACATCAGAAACAGAATGATGGCGTTTAGTACCGTGCCGATCAGAAGCCAGGGGCGGAATTTACCAAACCGCGTTTTGGTCTTGGCCACGATGACTCCCATGATCGGGTCGTTGAAGGCGTCAAATACGCGCGCGATCATCAGAATCACGCCCATCGCGATCGCGCTGACGCCGCAGATATCCTGATAATAATAGAGCACATAGCTCGCGGAGAGCATGTACACCATGTCCTTTCCCACGGCTCCGAGGCCGTAGGACGCTTTTTCACGCATAGAAAGCTTCATTTTGAAAAATACCTCCTCATATTTTGGTGAAAATTTTTTGAACCGGTAAATCTCCTTCAATACGGATAAAAATTTCAATCGGGTTCCCTTTTTTTCAATATTGATAAAAAGTTTAATCAGGTACCCCCTCTTTCGAGCTGCTAAAAACCACCTGCGAGCAGTATAGCATAAGAAGCATTTCCTTGCAATTCTTTAACCCGGTAAACAGGGAATAAAATTTTGTCACATCCAGTATTTTGAGAACCCAGATGATCAGATGGTACGTGACCACAAAAATAGAACTTGTAACGCTATATTTTTTCTGTTACTATGACTTGCAGGAAGTTCGTGTGCCTGTGGGGCGCTATAACTCTCTGAGTCCGATATGCAAATGGATTTCAGGAAGCTCGCGCGCTTGTGGGGCGCAAAACGAACTTTGCAGGTTACCGGACAGCTGGTATGGTCGCAAGCGGCAAATACGATTTACCTGGATAGCGCGATGACTTTTGGAATATGGGTGCGACCCGCCGCCGAATTTGCGGCAAACTGTGTTTTTTTCATAGAAATTAAAGAAAGAGGAAAAATGACATGAATCAGAAGATCATTACATTAAATGAGGGCTGGCGTTTTCATTACGGCGATGTGCCGGAAGCATGGTATAAAGGCTACGATGATCAGGACTGGGAGGAGATATTTCTGCCGCATGACTGGTCAGTACATATGCCATTTCGACAGGAATATTCCAGCGGCACGGGATATCTGGCCGGAGGCATCGGCTGGTATCGTGTGCGTTTTTCCCTTCCCGAGGCGTATCGCGGGAAGCGCATCCGCATTGTGTTTGACGGGATTTATAAAAACAGCCGGATCTGGTGCAACAGCTATCATCTGGGAAAGCGGCCCTACGGTTACAGTGAGATCAGTTATGACATTACGGAGCTGGTTAACTTTGGGGAAGAGGACAATGAAATCAGCGTTCAGGTGACGCATACGGATCTGGCGGATTCCCGCTGGTTTACCGGCTCGGGGATTTACCGGAAGGTCTGGCTGCTGATAGAGGAGCCGGTGCATCCGGCGCTGCACGGGATCTTCTTCCGGACGGTTTCGGTGGAATCGCCTGACCGGGAGAAATCTGCAGAGCGTAATGACAGAGAAAATGAAAACAGGGCACCTTTAGATGTCAGCTGCGGGATGAAACGTGTCTGCCGCGCTCACATTGCAATTCGGGCAAAATTTGCAAATGACAGCGATGCTGATTGCTCTTTGCAGGCTGCTTTCCGGCTGCTGGACTCAGAAGGGCAGGAGGCGGCTGTATGGACAGTTCCGCTGGCGCTTGCGGCAGGTGAGAGCAAGGAGATTGCATTGGAAGGTGTCGTGGAGAATCCGCATCTCTGGTCGGTGGAAGCACCGTATCTGTATACTCTTGTGACGGAGCTTTCTGAAACGCACTCGCTCTGGATCGCCGATATGCAGAGTGTCGGAATCCGCATCATCTGCTTCGACCCGGACGAGGGCTTTTTCCTGAACGGTAAGAATAGGAAAATCAAGGGCGTATGTGTCCACCACGATGGCGGCTGCCTTGGCGCGGCCATGACCAGGGAGGTCTGGCTCCGCCGCCTGCTGAAGCTGAAGGCGGCCGGCTGCAACGCGATCCGCACCAGCCACAACCCGCATATGCCGGAACTGTATGATCTCTGTGACGAGCTGGGCTTTCTGATGATGGACGAGGCGTTTGACGAGTGGGAAAATCCGAAAAATAAGTGGTCGACTGGCCACAATGTCTATCCGCCGAAGCATGAAGGCTATGCGGAGGATTTTCCCCAGTGGTATCGGGAAGACCTGACAACCATGATTTTACGGGACCGCAATCATCCCTCCATTGTATTGTGGAGTGTCGGCAATGAGATTGATTATCCCAATGATCCTTATTGCCATCCTCTGTTTCAGACCATGGAGGGAAACAACGATGCGGACAAGCCTGCGGAAGAGATGAGATACCGACCGGATAAGCCGAATGCCCGGCGCTTAAGCGTGATTGCCGCCCGCCTGGCCGGACTTGCCAGAGAACTGGACGACTCCCGCCCGGTGACGCTGGCCGTGGCATTCCCGGAGCTGACCTCCCGGCTCGGATATCTGGATCCGCTGGATGTGGTGGGCTACAATTACAAGGAGCATCTGTACGAGCAGGACCATGCGCGTTTCCCCGGGAAACCATTTCTGGGAAGCGAAAATGGCCACAGCTATCAGGCCTGGCGGGCAGTGACGAATCATCCGTATATCAGCGGACAGTTTCTGTGGACGGGCATCGACTATCTGGGAGAAGCGCAGGGCTGGCCGATCCACGGCTCCGGCGCCGGGCTCCTGGATCTGGCAGGCTATAAAAAACCGGAATATTACAGAAGAAAAGCATGGTGGAGCGAAGAGCCTTTTCTTTGTCTGCTCACCGCCTGCGCGGATCCGGAAAAGACAGACGGAGGCTCTGCTTCAGGGCAGTCCGTACAGATGTCCTGGAATTACGAGCCGGGAGAAATGGTGAATGTGTACTGTTATGCGAGCCCTGATTTGCTTTTTGCTCAGGAGATGAAGGCGGAGCAAAAGACCGACCAGAAAATGGCTCAGATGGCGGAACAGACTGGGAATTTTGCACAAAGTCAGCCGCAGGCTTCGGTCTTGCCTCATATGGGGTTGTTTTTAAATGGAAAGTTTCTTGGTGAGGGAACCTGGAACGAGGCGGATGGCCGGTTTGAGTGGAGCGTAGTGTTTGAACCGGGGATTCTGAAAGCAGTTTGTGTCAGCGGCAGTACGCAGAGCGTGAATCATGGAAATGGCTTTGAGACAATTTCGGGAGGGAATGCTCTGGTAGATGTCTTTGATGTGATTTCGACTGGAAATGTTCCGGAAAATGCCCCATCGTGCAGCCTTGAGACAACCGGCCGCGCAGCTAAGATAGAGGCAAAGGCGTGGAAGCCGGGGTGTGCGACCACACTGTCTGACGGATGCACCGGAGAAAAAACGGATTGCGAGATAATACCGTATGATGATTGCATATGCATGATAAATGACGGACTGAAAAAGCAGATGTCAGACGAACAAAAGTCAGGTGAGAAAATGACCTGGTCGCAAATGCTCTGGCAGCAAATGGCCGATGCTGCGGCGCATATTACGCAGATTGAGGTTTCCATCAGAGATACCGAAGGCCGTCTGGTGAGCAATGATGACCAGATGATACAGGTGAAAACGGAGGGCGGCCAGCTTCTTGGCCTGGAAAACGGAGACCTGGCCGATCTGACCTCTTATACGGAACCCCGAAGACGCACCCACAATGGCCGTTTAATTCTCTATGTCCGCTCCCGCGCAGGAGAATCAGTGACTGTGAAAGTAAATTGTGAGAAACTGGAGCAGACTGTCAGTTTGGTGTTGTAAGATAAGGCTGTCTTTTTTGTGGCTTGCAGTCAGAGAACTTTCGTGATATGATACCCGAACGATTTGCCGCCGAACGGTTCTGCGTGCCCCTGCACGTGTCTGGGACGGACAAAGGCGGAAATGAATAGATCGACTTTACGAAAGGACATAAGATGTATGGCACAGAGAGCAGGCAGGATGGGATTCCGGAAGAAATTTATCGGAGATAGGGCTTTTTACAAAATGGTGCTGGCGATTGCCGTGCCGATCATGATACAGAATGGGATCACGAATTTCGTGAGTCTTCTGGATAATATTATGATCGGCAGGATTGGCACGGAGCAGATGTCGGGCGCCGCGATTGTAAATCAGCTGTTGTTTGTCTATAATCTCTGCGTCTTTGGAGGTGTTTCCGGCGCAGGGATTTTTACCGCGCAGTATTTTGGACAGGGGGACGACGAGGGAGTTCGTCGGACCTTCCGCTACAAGCTCTGGCTGGCGGTGATCCTGACCGCAGGGGTGATTATTCTCTTTTCGTGTGCGGGAGAGGCGTTGATCGGCATGTATTTGAGCGGCGACGGGACGGCGGAGGCGGTCGCAGCCACCAGAGAGTATGGAATGCAGTATCTGCGCATTATGCTTCTGGGACTGCCGGCGTTTATGTTTGTGCAGATTTATTCGAGCACCCTCCGGGAGTGCGGGGAGACGGTGCTGCCGATGAAGGCGGGCGTGGCGGCTGTCCTTGTGAACCTGACCTTTAATTATCTTTTGATTTACGGAAAATTCGGTTTTCCGAAAATGGGCGTGGCCGGCGCAGCCGTGGCAACGGTTTTCTCCAGATACGTGGAGGCAGCGATTATTCTGATCTGGGCGCACACGCACACGGAGGAGAAGCCTTTTGTGAAGGGGCTGTATCGGACGTTGAAGGTGCCGTCAGCGCTTGCCCGGAAGTTTTTTATCAAAGGAACGCCGCTGCTGCTCAATGAGACCCTGTGGGCCGCCGGTGTGGCAATGCTGGCGCAGTGCTATTCGGTGCGTGGTCTGAATGTCGTAGCAGCGCAGAATATTTCTAATACCATCAACAATCTCTTTAACATCGTGTTTATCGCCCTCGGTGATTCGGTGGCAATTGTGGTCGGCCAGCTGCTCGGGGCGGGCAAAATGGAGGAAGCACGGGACACAGATAACAAGATGATCGCCTTTTCCGTGATGTGCTGCACGGCGGTGGCAGCCGTGATGCTGGTATTCTCTCCCTTGTTTCCGCAGCTTTATAACACCAGTGATGAGGCGAAAAATCTGGCAAGGCTGTTCATCATGGTGACCGCCATTTTCATGCCGCAGAACGCATTTCTCCACGCGTCCTATTTTACCCTGCGCTCCGGTGGAAAGACGATCGTGACGTTTTTGTTTGACAGCGTGTTTATCTGGGCGGTGAGCGTGCCGATTGCCTTTACACTGAGCCGCTTTACGGCGCTGCCGGTCATAGCGATCTACATCTGCGTGCAGCTGGGGGACATGATTAAGTGCGTCATCGGGTATGTGCTTGTAAAAAAGGGCGTCTGGATGCAGAATATTGTTTCGTGAAGAAGGCGCTGGATGCGTTATTATGTTTGACTTCGTATTTATGCTTGAAAATCAGGTTGACCCAGGTAAATTCAGAAGTTATACTGACAGTAAATATTTTGTAATTATTCGGGACAGTATCTAGTAACTGTGAAGGTACTGAACAGTTACAACATTTCACGCAAACGTGCCGGGCAGTGAGTAAATTAGAAAGGCAGCAAAGGAGGCTAAAGCTGGATGGGAACGTATTTAAACAGCGGCAACAGCGGATTCTGGACCATTCGGAATGGGATTTATGTGGATAAGACCGGATTGATTGCGTTTATGAACCGTACACTGAATACGGTGGATAAATTGACATGTGTGAGTCGGCCGAGACGTTTTGGCAAGTCTTTTGCTGCAAAAATGCTGTGTGCTTACTATGATAAAAGCTGCGATTCGAGGAAATTATTTGAAGGACTTCATATTTCCGGGACAGATTCTTATGAGAAGTATTTAAATAAGTTTGACGTCATTTATCTGGATATAACCTGGTTTCTTGCCAGAGCGCGTAATGGAGGAAAAACAATTGTCGAAGACATTCAGAATTGCGTGATTGAAGAATTGCGTCAGGCGTATCCGATGTATGTGAAAGAAAATGAAAACTTTCTTCCGGATGCGCTGTTGGCTGTTGCATCCGGGAGCGGGAATAAATTTATTATTATTATTGATGAGTGGGATGCATTGTTTCGGGAAGAAAAGGGGGATGCTGCCCTTCAGGAACAATATATATGGCTGCTGCGCGCGTTATTTAAAGGGGGGCAGATTACAGATACGATTTTCGCAGGGGCATATATGACGGGCATCCTTCCGGTTAAGAAATATGGCACGCAGTCAGCACTGACGGATTGCCGGGAATATACGATGACTGACCCGCTTATGCTTGCTGAGTATGTAGGCTTTACGGAGCCGGAAGTCCGTGCGCTCTGTGAGGAGTACCAGGCGGATTTTAGCGAAATGAAAAGGTGGTATGACGGCTATTCCTTCCCTGACTTGCAGTCTGTTTATAATCCGAATTCGGTAATCAGCGCGATAAAATACAGACGTTTTAAAACATATTGGGCAGAATCCGAATCATATGAACCGCTGACTGATTATATAGGTATGAATAAAGATGGTCTGAAAGATGCTATTATAGATATGCTTGGCGGGAATCGTGTGGAAATTATAACACGCAGATTTCAGAATGATATGACAATTCTAAAGAGCAAAGATGATGTACTGACTCTTCTGGTTCATCTGGGCTATCTGGCGTATGATGTTTCGACAAATGAGGCTTATATCCCGAATCAGGAAATCGCGGATGAGTTTCAGAATGCGATAGATCAGGCAAGCCTGCGATGATTATTGAATTAAAATATGATAAGTCTGCAGATGGGGCAATCCGGCAGATCAGGGAAAAACGGTATAGCGGGGTACTTGCGCACTATGCGGGGAATCTTCTGCTTGTGGGAATTAATTATGATAAAAAGACGAAGGAACATGAATGTGAGATTCAACGCTTCGTCCGGTAGTCAGATCAAAGGAGAAAAAGGGAAAACAATCAGGAGCCGCAAAACGAGATGATAAGGAGCAGATCCGATGAAAAAATGCAGAATTACGGTCATGAGGATTGCATGCTACAAGGATCTCATGGAAGCCTATGAGAACCCGATTCCGAACGCCTGTAATATGGTGGAAGGACAGGTTTTTGTCGCGAATGGCTGGCAGAAGCCGGAAGGATTCTGTGACAGCGCGTGGGAAAGCATTTCTCCATTTGTAATGACGCTCTCTTATGGCGGTGAGGATATATACAGCGGGTGGATGAAGAATAAAAAATCTGCGTTGATTTCCTGCAATGACGGATTCCGTCCCGTCAGTTTTTTGATTGAAGCATTGGATGAAGAAAGTGACTGAAGGCTTTGAGTATCTATACATTCACGAGGAATATGAGGATAGTGCTGCCGTGGGAACGGTATGGACAGTGAGTATTTTAAGACTTTTTATCAGGCAGGCTTTTCCTGAAAAATGTGTTATGATGGCATCAAACCGATGGGTTAGCGGGGTAAAAAAGCATAGCCTTGGAATGGACAATATAAGCAACAGGGGAGGCGCAATAATATGAGAAATGATTCAGATATAAAAGTGTACCGCCAGCTTGCCCGGCAGCTGGAAGGTCTGTTTGAGAGTGAGACCGATCTGATTGCGAATCTTGCGAATGCGAGCGCGCTGCTTAATGAGACTCTGGAAAATATCAACTGGGTCGGGTTTTATTTCCTGAAAGAAAAAACAAATAAACAGGTTACACTTGCAGCACAGGGGACGGATGATGCCTTGTCGGCAAACGATTCATCGGTGAGTAAAGAGCTTGTCCTCGGCCCGTTTCAGGGGCGGGTTGCCTGTGTGCGGATTCCCATCGGAAAGGGTGTCTGCGGCACAGCGGTGCAGCAGGATCAGGTACAGTGCGTGCTGGACGTGCATCAGTTTCCGGGGCATATTGCCTGCGACTGTACGTCCCGATCAGAGATCGTACTTCCACTCCATGCGAATGGGCGGATTGCAGGTGTGCTTGATATCGACAGTCCCCTGGCGGGACGTTTTACAGAGGAAGATCAGGAAGGGCTGCTGCTGTGCGCGGCAGTGATTGAGAAGATGTTGTGCGCATCTGCGGCTTTGGAAACGCTATGTGTGGTTACAACTGAGAACGCGTAATACGCATATGCAATTAAAAAAATGCCGCGAGAACCTGAATTTAAGGAAAAGCTATGCCGACTATATAAAATGCAGGAAGGCACGGCAATGTGTAGGAAAATGTGAAGGGAATAGTGCAATGAGAGGCTTTCAGCAGCATAAAATCAGAAAAATAAAAGAGTTGAGCGGGCGGCTGTGGGATTTTACTGCTCTTGAGAATGCAAAAGACGGGGAAGAACCACCTGGCTCTGAAAAGGGGAAAATTTTGGAGCAGGATCGGGGAAAAAGTAAATCAGAAAAAATGTTTGTGCCGGGCTGTGCGGAGAACTGTCCGGGATATGAAAACTATCGGGGGAAATCTTCGTGGCGGACGCAATTTGAAGCGCAGGGAAATGTGAGGATTGTCTGTGAAGGCGTCAGCCATTTCGGGGAGATTTTTGTAGATGGGAAAAAACTGGCGGAACACTATGGTTCCTACACGGCATTTTCCGGATGCGCGACGGATCTGAAGCCAGGAGTACATTTGCTGGAAATCATCGCAGACAATGCTTTTGCGGAGGAGTATTCTCTGGATTTCCCAAATGATTATTATTCGTATGGAGGAGTGACAAGAGATGTGATGCTGGAAGAGGTGCCGTTTCTATTTTTATCTTGCATTCATGTGACCCCTCTGACCAGAACGAAGGATGGCTGGCGGACCCGTATTGAGGTTTTCTGCAGGAACCTATCCGGAGAGAGCCAGTTTACAGATCTGCGGGGCGAAATCGCAGGTACCGTATTTTCTGCGCAGCATATTCTGGTCCCCGAAGCGGCAGTTGATCTGAGAGAGAAAAATTATTCTCCCTATGCGGGCAATCTGATTTATTCTGAAGAGCTTACTATCGCAAATGTAGAAACATGGTCTCTGGAAAATCCGGCACTGTACAAAGTATCAGTGGAGCTCGTAAAGAATGGAGAGGCTTTTGATGACCTCATAGAACGAATCGGATTTCGAACGGTTCGTGTAGACGGGAGCCGTATTTTACTTAACGGAAAAGCACTGCGGATTAAGGGCTTCTGCCGCCACGAGGATCATCCACAATATGGCTGTGCTCTTCCTGAATCCGCGATGGCCGCTGATTTGCAGCTGATTCGAGATATGGGAGGTAATTCTGTACGGACGGTTCACTATCCCAACGATGAAGCATTTCTGGATATGTGTGATGAAATGGGGATTCTTGTATGGGAGGAAAATCATGCCAGAGGCATGAGCGAGGAGCAAATGCGAAATCCACTGTTTGAAGCACAGTGTGAGGCGGTTATCCGGGAAATGATCTGGGCGCATTATAATCATCCATCCATATATGTGTGGGGCGTTCTAAATGAATGCAGCAGTGATACAGAATATGGGAGAAGCTGTTATAATGCTCAGTTTTCTCTGATGCGAAAACTGGATAAAAGCCGCCCCTGCACATACGCTTCATGTAAATTTCAGACGGATATTTGTCAGGATCTGCCGGATATCTGTTCATGGAATATGTATCCATACTGGTACGAACAGGATACGGCAACGGAGCGCTTAAATGAGCTATGCACCTGGCTTAAATCATTGCAGAAACCCCTGCTGGTTTCAGAGATTGGCGCCGGAGCTGTATACGGCTTCCGAAGCCGCGGACATGAAATCTGGAGCGAAGAGCTTCAGGCAGACATTTTGCGGAATCAGCTGCGCGAAACAGCGGAATTTGAAGCCTGTTCTGGAAGCTACATCTGGCAGTTCGCGGATGTAAAGGTCAGCCGCGAATGGGCGCTCCGCCGTCCAAAAAGCAGAAATAATAAGGGAATTGTGGACGAATATCGCAGGCCTAAGATGGCTTATGAGGTTGTAAAGGAAATTTACAGCGGGCTGGGAAATTATCGCGAAGGCTGACGACGATCGGTTCTACGTGCCAGCAGTTACAATTATTCTAAGTTTGGCATTCGTATTTCGTTAATTGAGTGCGGATAGAAATAAGAACTTAAAAAAGGGAAAACAGAATGAAAGATGATCATAAAATCCGAGTCGGAATCCTTGGCATGGGCGGCATGGGCTGCAAGTATGCGCGGCTGATGATGGAAGGGAAGATTCCCGGTATGGAGCTTACGGCAGTCACGAGAATCTGCCGTGACCAGAGAGAGGAAATGCTGCGTCTTCTCCCCCCAAATGTGCAGATTTTTAACAGTGCAGAAGAACTGCTGGCCTGTGACAATATGGACGCAGTGGTGGTCTGCCTGCCGCATGATCTGCACGAAGCGGTGGTGACCCGGGCGCTGGATCGGGGATTTCATGTCCTCTGTGAAAAGCCGCTGGGATTGTCCGCCGCACAGGCAGAGCGGATGCGGGCAAAGGCGGCGGAAAAAGGCAAGCTCTTGGCAGTCATCCTTCAGCAGAGGACTCTGCCGGTATGGCGGTGGCTGCATGAGGTGGCTGCGAATCAGACCTATGGGGCGCTGAAACGTGTGAATTACCTCCTGACAGGCTATTACCGCCCGGACTGCTACTATGAGAATGGAAAATGGCGCTCCAGCTGGGAGCGGGGAGGCGGCGGGCTTTTGTTTAACCAGTGCGTTCACGGCCTGGATATGCTGCAATGGATCTGCGGGATGCCCAGCCGCGTGCAGGCTTTTTGCCATGAGGGAAAATGGCATGACATTGAGGTCGAGGACGATGTGAGCGCTTATCTGGAATTTCCGGGCGGAGCGACAGGAATTTTTGTGGCCTCTACCGGGGAGGCGCCCGGGCGGAGACGTTTTGAGATCAGCCTGGAAAAAGCACAGATCCTGGTGGAAAACGGGCAGGTCCAGATTTTTGAACTGACGGAGGATGAGAAGGAATTTCGGAAAAACTCCGCGGACGCTTTCGGCTGCCCGAAGGGCGAGTGGCGGACGAAACCAATGCCGGAAGAAAAGGAGCCTTATGCGGCGGTGCTGAATAATTTTGCGGAGGCCATTCTGGAGGGAAAACCTTTGATTGCGGATGGAAAGGACGGACTGGGAAGTATCCTGCTCGCGGAAGGAATGTATCTGTCCTCCTGGCAGCATCGGATGATCCGCCTGCCATTTGAGGAAGGTGATTATCAGAAGGCATTCGAAGCGCATATCAACCAGTGAAAAATGTTAAAATCAAAGACATCACGAGGATGATACCAAAGACAATTGCTGCGTCATACAGGAGCACTCCTGCGATACGCATCGGCCATTTCGTACTCCTGGAGAGCGGAAGACGGGCTTGAATGCCGAGGTAATTGCAGGTAAAAAAGATCACGCTTAAACCGGCAAGACTGAAAGCAGCCTGGTTTAAAATTACTTCAAACCGGGAGTCGGTATCCACCTGTAACGTGATGGTACAATCAATCAAAAGGAAATAGCCGATTGCCGCAGCTGCCATATGAAGCGCGGAGCCGCTGCGAAAGCCGGGCGGAAGAAATCGCCGCCAGGTTTTTTGGGTATGTGCGGAGCTGGTCTGCAGCTGATCATTTTTGGCATGAGTGGAATCAACCAGTTGCCGATCACCTTCGGCGTACTCTGGATTCGGCTGCTGCCAATCATCTTTGGCATGCTTGGATTTGTCCTGCTGCCGCTCGACATTGGCGTATTCTGGAGTTAGTGGTTGCCAATTGTCCTTGATATGCGCGGAATCAGGCTGCTGGCGGGCAAGACCGGAATTATTTTGCAGTGCCTGGATCAGCGCCTCTGCGCTGGCATAACGATTTTTCGGGTCAATCTGCGTACAGGTGGCGATGATTTCGGATAAGCTTCCTTCCGCCATCTGCTCGGCAGGAAGCTTTCCGGTCAGCAGAACATTCATCAGGACGCCGATGGCGTAGAAGTCGGTCTGGACGCTGGAAGCGGCAAACCCGTACTGCTCCGGAGCCGCAAAGCCGCGCGTCCCGAGCAGCACGGTATCGCGGCCCTGCTCATCGGAGGCTGCGAATTTGGCTGCATTAAAATCCAGAAGCTTCACCTGTCCATCCGGGGTCAGGAGGACATTGGACGGTTTGATATCGCGGTGAATGATAGCGGGCTCAGACTGATGAAGGGAACGCACAATGGAAGTGAGTTCCAGCGCAATCGAAATGACCTGTGCTTCCGGGAAAATACCCCGCGTATCCAGAAGCTCCTGCAGCGAATCACCCGGCAGATATTCCTCAATCACGGTCAGAACGGCCTTGCCTGCATCTTCTATAGCTGCGTAGATTTTCGGCGTGCCGGGGATGGGATGCTCCTGCAGGGCGCGAAACATCTCAGCGTTATAAACAGTCAGACATTTTTTGACATAAAATTTCCCGCTCCGGTCATCCTGCACCAGAGAAATCCCATGCTCCGCCCGGATATCGGCTACTGGACGGTAATATGATAAAATTGCCTGTTCTTCGAGAGTCATTTTCTGGCCTTTCTGCCCGAACCGGACGGGATATACAGGGGAACCCTTTACAATTACGGTACCTATGCACGCCAGTACGAACATATACTATCATTCAGTATACCACAGACAAAAGAAAATGGTGAGAGAAAATGTACAGAGATTCTACGACCGATCTGGAAACGGCACTTGGAAAAACACGCCCGGACGAGATGGAGACCTGGTTGAAAGCGCATCAGCAGAGCCTTGCCGACGAGGCTCATCCTTTTGCGGCTTATATGCGTGAATTGTTTAAGCAGAAGACCGTCACACAGCAGGAGGTTTTTCTCAAGGCGGACATTCCGGAGCGCTACGGCTACCGCCTGATCGCGCAGGCGAAAAAAACAGCTCAGCGGGATATCGTCCTCCGCATTTGTTTCGCGGCAGGCTTTACGCTCAAAGAAGCGCAGCGGGCCCTGAAATTATATGGAATGTCAGAGCTTTACGCCAGAATCCCAAGAGACGCGGCATTGATTGTGGCATTTAACAATGGAGTTCATGAAGTAGAAGAGGTCAATGAGATGCTTGTTTCTAACGGACTGGATCCGCTAAAGCCCTGCGGCAGCCGAGAATGATGTTTTTTGTGCACGGATTATCTGGTACACTCATTGATTTTAACAATAGCAGTAGTGTATATTTTGACCCTTCATTTTACAAAAACCGCCCTTTTTGGTGTCAACGAGGTCTGGTAAAATCTGTTAAAATAAGCGAAATGAGCAAATGCTGCCGGGATCCTGCCGGAAAACACCTTTATAAAATCAGCCGGAAGCGTTTGGAGAGGAATGCATTCGCAAAGGGGACGAGGCAGCTGCGCGTATGAAAAATCCAGCCTAAGGAGGAAAAGAAAAATGACGGTTATTGGGATACTGCTGATTATACTTGGCATTGCGGGAGTGGGTATGGGCTCGATCATGTTTGGCGATATCGGAATCGCGTGCATTGTAGGCGGCCTGGCAGCACTTTTATCGGGAATCGGCTTTATGAATGTTTCTGGAAAGCTGAAAAAGCTGCAGAAAGAGCAAAAGTAAGAGCAGAGGCGTCCAGCTGATGAAGCGGCTGCAAACTCTGAAATGAAACTATGCCAGATAGGGGGAAATGGGAAAATGGAAAAGAAAATAAGAAATAAAATAAGAAACAAAACAGGGAATAAAACAGGAAGCAGAGCAGGAAAGAAACTTTTGTCACTGATACTGGCTGCAGTTTTGACAGTGGGAGCGATCCCCTGCAGTTTCCTGTCCGCAGAGGCCGAAGAGACGGAATTCGAGGAAATCACAGTAGTGGATAATGACGAATGCACGATCCGGATTACCGGTCTGGATCCGGACGACTGGCTTGGTTACACGGTGAACGCTTATTTCGAAAATAAATCGGAGGACGTTACCTATATGTTTGCTGTGGAGACAGCGGCTGTCAATGGCGTGATGAACGATCCATACTTCGCCACGGAGATTGCTGCCGGGAAAAAGGAAAACTCGGAAATTACCTTTTATTCCCTGGATGAAGAGGATATCGGAGAGTTTACGGATATCGAACTCTGGTTTCGTGTGTACGACAGCGACGACTGGACGGCGGATGAAGTAGCAGAGGAGAGCGTTCACATTTATCCGTATGGAGAGGATAACGTGGTTCTATTCGAAAGAGAAAGTCAGGAGTCAGACATTTTCGTGGTGGACAATGACGAGGTGACCATGATCATTACAGATTTTGAGACGGATGACATCTGGGGATATACAGCGAATCTGTTTCTCGTCAACAAAACAGATGCAGACCTGATGATCTCTGTCGATGATGTATCTGTGAATGGATATATGCTGGATCCCTATTGGGCGACGGAGGTCTATGCGGGAAAATGTGCGTACAGCTCCATGTCCTGGAGCCTGGACGACTTTGAGACGAACGGGATCGAAGAAGTGACGGAGATTGAATTCCTGCTCAGAGCGTATGACAGTGACGACTGGACGGCGGATGACTATGTAAATGAGACGGTTACCATTACACCGTGAGTATTTGAGGTGCAGAAGCTGATACTTTTCAGTTGGTGGGCATAATTTTCTTTGGCTGTTGATCGATATCAAACCAAAGCTGGCGTACAATAATTGAATAATTTAACATAGACTGATTACTGTGAAAAGTGGTCAGTCTTTTTTATGATGCGCAGGGAATTATGCGGCTAAAGCCGCCTCTGGCTTAGCCGCTGAATAAATTTTAATATTATTGACATTAAAACCATATTATTATAAAATATTAAAAATTAAAAAGGAAAAACGTAGCATGATCATATATATAATCATGTATGATGAAGCGTTCAGGAGGGACGAATGAACAGCAAGAAAACAATTATCATGCCGCAGACGCAGGATATACTAGAAACTATGGGTGAGCAGATCAAGCTTGCGAGACTTCGACGGAAGCTTTCTGGAGAGCTGGTTTCAGAGAGGGCGGGAATCAGCAGGGCGACATTATGGTCAATTGAGAAGGGGAGTCCTTCTGTGTCAATGGGAGCTTATGCTGCGGTTCTGCACGCCCTGAATAATATGGATAAGGATCTTTTACTGATTGCCAGAGATGATGAGCTTGGCAGGAAGCTGCAGGATCTGGAGCTTAAGACCGCAAAAAGGGCACCCAGGAGGAAGAAAGATGCCGGGGATGAAGAGTGAGAAAATAATATATGTGTATGCGGACTGGATGAGTACAGAACCACGGCTTATGGGGCGGTTATACGTTTCGGAGAGCAGGGGAAAAGAAATCTTTTCGTTTGAGTATGATGAAAGCTGGCTGAATAAGGATTGGGGGCTGTTTTTTGATCCCGATTTGTATTTATATGCGGGGCGCCAATATGCGCCGATGGATAAGAATCAGTTTGGAATTTTTTCGGATTCAAGTCCGGATCGGTGGGGACGAACCTTGATGAATCGGCGGGAAGCGATTCATGCAAGGAAGGAGAATCGTAAACCGAGGAAACTGACAGAAAGCGATTATCTGTTAGGTGTATATGATGCAACGAGAATGGGGGCACTGCGGTTCTCTTTGGAAGAAAATGGCGCTTTCCTTTCCGATGATACTGAGCTGGCCGCACCGCCATGGACTACGCTTCGCGCTCTTGAAGCGACATCGTTATCTTTTGAGGAAGGCGGGGCGGATAGCGATGAAGAGAAATGGCTGAAGCAGCTGGTTGCACCAGGTTCCTCATTAGGAGGCGCTCGCCCAAAGGCTTCCGTAGAAGCGCCGGATGGGGCATTGTGGATTGCTAAATTCCCGTCCAGACAGGATGCGGAAAACGTGGAAGCATGGGAAATGGTAGTTCACGAGCTTGCAGCGGAGTGTGGAATAAATGTGCCGGAAGCAAAATTGGAATCTTTCCATGACAGAAGAGGAACTTTTCTGGTTAAGAGATTTGATCGTAATGGGAATCGGAGAATTCACTTTTCATCGGCTATGAATTTGCTGGGGCAGACCGATGGGACAGCTGATGGAGGATATCTGGATATTGCTTCCTTTATCCGCTCTTATGGGGCAAATCCCAGAGAAGATCTTGCCGAGCTGTGGAAGAGAGTGGTTTTTAGCATAGCTGTTTCGAATACGGATGATCATCTTCGTAATCATGGTTTCCTCCTCACTGATGGCGGATGGAGGCTTTCGCCCATGTATGACGTCAATCCATCTATATATGGGAATTCGTTATCACTTACCATCAGCAGAGAAGATTCAACTATGGATTTTCAACTGGCAATTGATACAGCAAAGTATTACGACATTTCCAACGAAAAGGCTCGGTCACTTGTAAAGGAGATAAAGGCAGTTGTTTCGGAAAAATGGAAGACAATTGCAAAACAATGTGGGTTGGACAGAAGTGCAATCGTACGCATGGAGCCGGCGTTTTCTATGGATTATAAATGATGGAATAAGAAGCAACGGGTGAGCAGAGGACAAGTCTCCATGCTCGATTGCACACGGGCCGCGTAAAAAAATCTTATTACCCGGTAGACTTTACAGAAAAATGTGCTATGATTGGCAGTGACATGAGGGGCATAAACGGTAACATGGCAGAAGAATTCCGCAGCCTGGCCGTTTTGCGGTCATATGTGTACGTATTTTTGCGTAAGGTGATGCTTAAGATTACACTCAGGAGCTTAAGAACGAGAGCCTGTGCAAAATGGCAGCATTCTGCTTTCTGCTTGCCAGGGTAAAGGCCTGGGATTGAGTTCCTGCGCAAAATGACAGAATTTTGGTTCCGGCTTGTCCGGAACAGGGAGGAGTTTTAAGGGAGAGAAAAATGGAGAAGAAACGATTTTTTGGTCTGGATGTGGCCCGCATTCTGGCTTTATGCCTGCTGTACTGGCTGCATTTTTTCCTGCGCAATGGTTTTTACAGCAAGCCGGTGGACAACCCGGTGATGATTGCGGCTGTGAGCGGCAGGATTATTTTTATGTGCTGTGTGCCGATGTTTCTGATGATTACCGGATACCTGAAATGCGGGAAAACCTGGTCGCGCAGCTATTATTTTTCGTTAGTGCCGATCCTGATTTCCTGGGCGATTATTTCGTTCATCTGTATCGGCTATAAAATACTGGTGGCCGGCACTGAAAAGACTCTGTATCAGTGGATTGTTGAGTTTTTTAATTTTTCCGGGGCAAATTATGGATGGTACATAGAAATGTATATCGGCCTGCTGCTTTTGAGCCCTTTTGTGAATCTGGCCTGGAACGCGGCCGGTTCGCAGAAAATGCACCGGCTGATGGTGGCGGTGATGCTGGTTCTGACGATCCTGCCTAAGACGGTCAATGTGCTGACGCTGGATGGAGAAAACACGCTGAACCTGGTTCCGAATTACTGGGTGAATTTATATTTTTTCACCTATTATCTGATCGGATGCTATATCCGGACTTATCAGCCAAAGGTCAGCCGGTGGCTGTGTCTGGCGGGCGTAGCCGCGATTGCGGTCGCTTTTGCCCTGATTAATTGCGTGACCTCGCAGGGCACTAAGATGGGAGATGGCTTCACGATCAGCTACAATCACGCGGGGACGGCGGCGATTACGGTGCTGCTTTTTCTGGCCGTGTACCAGATTGAGTGTAAAAATGAGATCGTTTGCCGGATGGCGGCGTTGATTTCCGGCGTAACGCTGGAGATGTATCTGATTTCCTGCGTCTTTGACCAGAAAATTTTCGCCTGGGAAAAGGGATACGCGGCCTCTCAGTATTGGTGGAGGGGACTGCTGGCAACAGGGCTTGTGTTCGTACTCTCTTTTCTTTCCGGATGGTGCATTCACCAGATATCGGCTTTGATAAGTAAAGGGGTTTGCGCGAGATAGAGAATGATGAGGAGGCAGATGAAAAATGAAGCTTGCAGTTGTGTTTCCGGGCATCGGTTATCATGTGGATAAGCCGCTGCTTTATTATGGAAAAAAGGTTGCCGCGGCACACGGCTATGACTTGATGGATGTGCCCTATGGCAATTTTCCGTCCGGCGTCAAGGGTGATGCCAAAAAGATGGAGGAGTGCTTTTATCTGGCACTGGAGCAGGCGGAGGAGCTTTTGAAGGACGTGGATTTTTCTGCGTATGAGGAGGTATTGTTTTTATCGAAAAGCGTCGGCACGGCGATTGCGTCTGCTTACGGGAAGAAACATCATCTGACGACGAAAAATGTTTATTTCACGCCGGTCGCGCAGTCGTTTCCGCTGATGGAGCAGCCGGGGATTGTCTTCCACGGCACGAAGGACGGCTGGGTGAAGACAGAGATCGTGAAAGCGGAGTGCGAAAAGAGAAATTTGCCACTTTTCATAATTGCGGACGCGAACCATTCCCTGGAGACAGGAGAGTGGGAGCGGGATTTGGTAAATCTGCTTGACGTGATGCGTAAAGTGGACCGATATCTGGGAGAGGAAACGGCAGAATGATGCGTAAAACGACAACCAACAACAGACAGCCGGTCAGCCGGCTGTTTTCTAACCATGACCTGCTGATTTTGATTTTGCCGCTGGTGCTGGAGCAGGCGCTTGCGATTACGGTCGGAATGGCAGATACGATGATGGTATCCAACGCGGGAGAGGCGGCCGTCTCCGGTGTGTCTTTGATAGATATGTTTAATAACCTGGTGTTCGCGGTGCTTTCCGCGCTCTCGACCGGCGGCGCGGTCGTGACATCACAGTTTCTGGGAGCCCAAAAACGCGAAAGCGCCTGCCATTCGGTGATGCAGCTGATTGTTTCGACACTATTAATTACGATCGTGCTCTCCATTTTGATCATTTTGGGCAGGCAGTCGCTGATCCGTTTGTTTTTTGGCAGCATTGACGCGGATGTATTTGCGGCGGCCGCGCTTTACATGGCGATTTCCGCACTGTCCTATCCGTTTCTGGCTGTCTATAACGCCTCTGCCGCGATTTTCCGCGTGATGAATAATGCGAAAATCACGCTGAAGGTATCCATTGTCATGAATCTGATCAACGTGGTCGGCAATGCCATCGGTATTTTCGTCCTGCACGCGGGAGTGGTCGGCGTCGCGGTGCCGTCACTGATTTCCCGCGCGTTTGCGGCAATCGTCCTGTATGTTTTGCTGCACAATCCGAAGCTGGAAATCCACATTGATCCGGGAAAGTTTCGCTTTGACAGGAATCTGATCCGGCGTATTTATCTGATCGGCATCCCAAGCGGCATTGAGAATGGCATTTTTCAGCTGGGGCGTGTCGTGGTTGTCAGTATCATTTCCGGCTTCGGTACGGTCCAGATCGCTGCGAACGGCGTGGCTAACAGCCTGGATTCCATGGGCTGCATTGGCGGACAGGCCATGAATCTGGCCATGATTGCCGTGATTGGCCGCTGTGTCGGGGCGGGAGATGAGGAGCAGATCCGTTATTATACGAAAAAACTGATCCTCTGCGCCTATGGGCTGACACTGGTGTGTGCCGGCTCGATTCTGCTGTTCCTGGAGCCGATTCTGACTCTTTATGGACTGGGGGAGGAGACGACCGCGCTGGCGGCTCTGCTGGTGCGGATCCATGACGGATTCGCGATTCTGCTCTGGCCGATGGCATTTACCTTTCCCAACATGCTGCGCGCATGCAACGATGTGAAATACACCATGGGCATCTCCATTTTTTCCATGTGCGTGTTCCGGATTGGCATCAGCATCGTGCTGGGGCAGCAGATGGGCTACGGCGCGGTGGGCGTCTGGATCGGTATGGTAATCGACTGGGTGTTCCGGATTCTGTGCTTTATGATTCGTTATTTCCGGGGGACGTGGCGGCGGCTGGCACTGCTGTAGATTTTTCAGGCCTGGTTTTATCTGGGATTTCTTTTGTCGGGGCATCTGCTGTTGCCGCTTCATGGGATTTTCAGCTTCTTTTTTTGCTGCCAGAAAGGTTGATTTACCAGCAAATATATGTATAATAGCAATAGAAATGTGAGGGAGAATCCAGAGTTTGATGTGAGGAAAGGAGCGTTTTATTCATGGCAGATAAATTAATGAAAAGGAAGCTCCCGATTGGGATTGATGATTTCAGCGAGATTCGGACAGAGGGATTCTACTATGTCGACAAAACGGCAATGATCCGTGATTTACTGAATGCGTGGGGAAAAGTAAATCTTTTTACCCGCCCGCGCCGTTTTGGGAAATCTCTGAACATGAGTATGCTGAAAGCATTCCTGGAAATTGGGTGTGACAGCACCCTCTTTGAAGGACTTGAAATTTCTAAAGAGACAGATCTTTGCGAAAAATACATGGGAAAATTCCCGGTTATTTCTATTAGTTTAAAGAGTGTGGATAGCAGTGATTATGAAAGTGCAAGAGCCGATTTGTGTTCTGAAATTGGCAGGGAAGCACTTCGGTTCAATTTTTTATTAGAGAGCAAATGCCTTACAGAAACTGAAAAGGGGATGTATAAGAAACTGGTGAATGTTGATCCGGAGCATCCGGATTATTTCAAAATGTCAGATGATGTCATAAAGGGAAGTTTAAGTGTACTTTCCAATCTTTTACAAAAACATTTCGGGAAAAAGGTAATTATTTTAATTGATGAGTACGATGTTCCGCTGGCAAAAGCGAGCGAGGGAAACTATTATCCTCAGATGGTAAAGCTTATCCGGGGCATGTTTGATAAGGCGTTGAAATCCAATGAGAGTCTTTATTTTGCTGTGCTGACGGGATGCCTTCGTGAGTGCCGCCCCGCGCGAAGCGCATCGGAATGGGCGGCACGATCTGCCACCGAGCTTGGCGAGGGGGCGTTTCCCATAGCAAAGGAAAGCATTTTTACCGGATTAAATAATCCCAATATTCTGTCCATTACTACGGTGCGTTTTGATGAATATTTTGGATTTACGGATAGGGAAGTCAGGGAAGTCCTTCATTATTATGGGCTTGATAATAAGTACGATGCTGTAAAGGAATGGTATGACGGATATCGCTTTGGCAATATGGATGTATATTGTCCATGGGATGTTATCAGTTACTGTTATGAACTGACCGGGGACCCTGATGCACGCCCCAAAGATTACTGGTCCAACACGAGCGGCAATGATGCGGTACGCCGATTAATTGAAAAATCAGGTAATGAGCAGACAAAGAGTGAGATTGAGGCATTGGTAGCGGGGGAAACAATTTCGAAGGAAATCCATGAGGATTTAACGTATAATCAGATTTATGATACGATTGACAATATATGGAGCGTGTTGTTTACAACGGGCTATCTGACGCAGCGTGGGATGGCGGATGAAGATATTTATCAGCTCGCAATTCCAAACAAGGAGATCAGGAAGATTTTTACCAGGCAGATAACCGCGTATTTCAACAGCATGGTCAGGAAAAACAGCAAACGGTTTGAGGAATTTTGTGATGCGTTAAAGACTGGCAATGCGGAAAAAACAGAAAAGCTGCTTACATCTTACCTTTATGATTCTATTACGGTCAGAGACTCAACTGTACAGAAGAATAAGAAAGAAATCCTCTATCATGGCCTGATGATCGGGATCCTTGCTAATGTAGATAACTGGAAAGCGAAAACGAATGCTGACAGCGGCGATGGATATTGTGATGTGAAGGTCGAGATTGCCAGGGAAAGCATCGGCATGATCATGGAGTTTAAGTATGCTGATAATGCGCATCTTGCCGATGGATGCAAGGACGCAATGGCTCAAATCGAAAGGATGGATTACACACGCGAACTGAAGCTTCAGGGATATCATACCATTTACAAATATGGTATCGCCTGCTTTAAGAAAAAGTGCAAGGTTGTGTGTGAAAAAGAAAATTATGCCCTGGAGGAATTATAAATGAGGGCTTTGGATCTTATACAAATACTTTTAGCAGTAAGGACTATGGATGATTATGGAGAAAATCAAAAAAACAGAGGGAAATACTGGTGCTGATACAATGGAAGACATAAAAACAGATACGCCCGCAGCAGCAGAGGAGATTACCAACGAGGTTTCTGCCCCAGATGCCCCTGCAGATACACCCGCAGCTGCCGTCACAATCACCCCCTGGATTCACAAGGTCCAGTACTATGAGACGGATCAGATGCAGGTGGTGCATCATTCCAATTTCATCCGCTGGTTCGAGGAATGCAGGGTACATGTGCTGGACGAAATCGGATATGGCTATGATAAACTGGAGGCAGCCGGCATTATGAGTCCGGTACTGTCGATCGAAGCAAAAATCAAAATCAGCGTTCGCTTTGGTGAGACGGTAAAAATCCGCGCGGCGATAGAAAAATTTGACGGCATCCGTCTGACGCTCCGCTATGAAGTACGGCGGGCAGAGGATGACGCAGTCTGCTGTACAGGGACGACTGGTCATTGCTTCCTGGGGAAGGATGGAAGGCTGATTTCTTTAAAACGCAAATATCCGGATATTTATGAAACACTATGCAAGTTCCCGACGGAGTTTGTCTGACAGGATTTCCGGCGTAGCCTGCTGAAAATTTATGGGTGCTGATTTCGACCGAATCGGAACCGCGGCACCTTCCGGCGTTATCTGAATGAGTGCGGAAAGGATTAAATGATGACGATCAATGAATACCAGAAGCTGGCGATGACGACGCTGAACCCGGAGCTTGACCGCAGGGATGTCCTGATCAACAGCGTGATGGGACTGTGCGGGGAGTCCGGCGAGGCGATTGACATTGTGAAAAAATGGCTCGCGCAGGGACATGAACTGGATAAAGCACATCTGGCAGACGAGCTGGGCGACATTGCCTGGTATCTGGCGGAGGCAGCGACAGCGCTGGATCTGCCCCTGGAGACGATACTGCAGGCAAATATTGATAAACTGAAAAGGCGTTACCCGGATGGATTTGACACACAGAAATCCATAGAGAGAAATGCGTAGGCGGCTGATGCTCGGCCTGGCAGCATCGAATTTATGATAGCAGGAGGACATATCCATGACGAATCAGGACACACTGAAGGAGATCCGCGAGGCGATTACGGCTGCGAACCGCGCCCTGGACAGTCTGGAAAATGCACAGCATGAGTTAAAGGGAGCCAAAAACTGGGGGCTTCTGGATTTGTTTGGCGGCGGGATGGTGACCACCATGCTCAAGCATGGACGCATGGATAAGGCACAGCGCCAGATCGAGGATGCGAAGTATTATCTGCAGGTGTTAAAAAAAGAGCTGCGGGATATCGATATTCCGATGAATATTAATGTAGAAGTCGGCTCTTTTCTGAGCTTTGCGGATCTGTTTTTTGACGGCATGGTCGCCGACTGGCTGGTACAGTCGCGGATCAACGACGCGATCCGTCAGGTGGATATGGCGCACGCGCGAGTGTTGGAAATTCTTGGAAACCTGCAGCGATGGGAAGATCAGCTGCTGGGGAGAGGTGAGTTTTGAAAACAAGAGTAAAAACAGGAAGAGAGTCGTACGCGCAGATTTTGCGGCTGGCTCTTCCGATTGTGATACAGAATCTTTTCAGCGCGGCGATCAGCTCCACAGACGTGATCATGCTGAATTCGGTGGGACAGTCTTCGGTTTCCGCTGTGTCATTGGCCGTACAGTATTCCAATATTTTGTATATGGTTTATTATGGCCTCGGCACCGGAGCGACGATGCTCTGTGCCCAGTACTGGGGCAAAGGAAACCTGAAGGCTATCGAAAAAGTGGAAGGAATCGCCTTGCGGTTCGCAGTGGGGATTTCACTGCTGTTTGCGCTGCCGGCAGTATTCTTTCCCAGGCAGATGATGACGCTGTTTACCTCTGACCAGGAGCTGATTGAGATTGGCATGTCCTATCTGCGTGTGATCAGCGTCAGCTACCTTTGCTGGGGATTTTCGGAAGTTTATCTCTCTGCTCTGCGCAGTGTAGAGCGCGTGAAAACCAGCACGGCGCTGAATGTGGGGGCGCTTCTTGTCAATGTCTGTTTGAATGCGGTCTTTGTCTATGGACTGTTTGGCGCACCGCGTCTGGGAGCGAAGGGCGTCGCGCTTGCAACTTCCATTTCGCGGGTGCTGCAGCTGATTGCCTGCTTTTGCGTTTCTTTTGCCTCAAAAAATGTCCGCCTTCGCCCGGACGCGATGTTCTGGAAGGGCGGTGTGCTGACGCGGGATTTCCTGCGGCTGTCCGTCCCGGCGCTGGCAAATGATATCATCTGGAGCGTGGGTTTTTCCATGTACTCTGTGATCATGGGGCATATGGGCTCGGATGTGGTGGCGGCCAACGCGATCGTCGTTGTGGTGCGCAACTTTGGAACGGTGCTTTGCTATGGCATCGCGAGCGCCTCGGGCATTTTTGTCGGCAAGGAGATCGGAGCAAACCGGCTGGAAGACGCCGACCGGGACGCGTCCCGCTCCATGCACCTGACCGTGGCTGCGGGCGTCTTCGGCGGTCTCCTGGTGGCGGCAGTTATGCCTTTTGTTCTGCGCTTCGCGTCTCTGTCAGAGACGGCATCGGGCTATCTGAAAATTATGCTGCTGATCAATATCTACTATATTATGGGGACGGCAGTCAATACAACGCTGATCGCGGGCATTTTCCGGGCGGGCGGAGACAGCCGCTTCGGCCTGATCTGCGACACGATTGATATGTGGTGCTATGCTGTGCCGCTCGGCTTTCTGGCCGCCTTTGCCCTGAAGCTGCCGCCGATGTGGGTTTACTTTCTCCTCTGCACGGACGAGTTTGTCAAGTGGCCCTGGGTATTGCATCATTATAAAAGCAGGAAGTGGCTGAAAAACATTACGCGCGAGGGCGTGTAAGAAAAGACATGTGAGAAATGGCGCATAAATGGCGTGCGGAAAATGGCGTGTGAGAAACAA
>JAJBVE010000019.1 GCA_020859995.1 Clostridiales bacterium | reverse complement strand
CCCTTCCGAGATGAACATGTTTACATCCCCAGTTTGCATTCAATGGCGTCTCAACTGTACAACCATCACCTATCTCCGCAAAAACTTCTTTTAATAGATTCTGTCGTTTCTCTGTTTCTGTTGGTAAAGTTAGATTATACTCGCACATTTTATTTTGATAAATATGCTGATCTCCTAACAAAGCCGGATCATCATAGCAATAAGGAAGTCCTTGTTTTTTGCGTTCTACATTATCCATGATTCATGCCTCCTATAGCAAATTCTGATTTTCAACTATGAAGTATCCGCCTCTTTACGGCACCTTGCGTCCGTAACTGCTTTTGAGCTATTTAACAGCAAGTTCGTAGCTGTCCTGTATTCTTTTTGATAATTCCTCATCCCTGACGCTTTCATCTAATATCACGGTATACCAGTTTTTCTTATTCATGTGCCAGCCGGGATAGTAGTTTTCCCTTTGCAACAGTTCAGCCATCCGCTCCGGAGCAATGCGCAAATCAATAATTTCAACCAGCTCATTTGAATCCAAACCCAACTTGTTCCTCTGTACCGTTAAGATTGCTCCGTACCATTTCATAGTGTCCTTTCTTCGCCAGACGGCATTGTCAGGAAACTTCGTCCAAAGAAACTCAAGCTCATCGCCATATGCATCAGAAACATAATCAATCATCCGTAATGTTTGCGCAGCCCTAAACACGGACGGCTGATAACACTTTTGGGAAATATCCTCTAAAATATCTGTAATGGCCGTGCGTACTTCACCAACATAGGTACCGGCTGCGTTTGTTTTATATAGGACATATTCCTCGCCGGTTTCCTTTTCAGTCAAGACAGTATCCGCGTTATCATCCGAATCAATAGTGATAAGCAGAGCAAATTCTCCATTCATTATGTTGGTGCGATATTGATATTTACCAGCCGTCTGCTCAAAGCCATACTCTAAAAGTTTTGACGGAATGGCTTTTTTTCTTCTGAAAATATCCTCAAACATCTGCACTCAACCTTTCTCCATATTCCGAATTATCAGCCTGTACTCGAATATTGGTTGCTCTAAAGTATATCCGAATACAGCCTTTAAAGCAACCAGAAAATACGTTCAAAATCGGTCGAAAACGACATCCTGACACTCACACTTGTTGATACCGGTACACACTCTGATATTTTCAAAAAATGACAGCAAAGCAGTCTGCGCACTACTTAAGGCACAGATTGATATTTTTACGCTTCGGGTTGATTCTTTGCCCGGTACTCGCTCGGCGAACAGCCGCAGTTCTTTCTGAATGCTTCTGCAAAATAACTGGCTCCCCTGAACCCTGTATCAAACGCAATCTCTGTAATGGAAAGGTCGCTTTTTTGCAATAATTCCATCGCTTTTTTCAGCCGGTACCTGATCAGATAATTTGCAGGAGTATCCCGCAGATATTTCTTAAATATCACAAGGCAGGTACTGCTGCTTACATTTCCCGCAGCCGCAATGTCATTGAGCGTCACCTTGCTGCTGTAGTTGTCCTGAATGTAAGACAGCATATCTTTCAGGATGGACAGGCGGCGGTCGTTTACGCCCCTTTTTCGGCTGACGTTCTGAAGGTTTTCACTCATCAGTCCCCATATCTGGTAGAACAGACTCTGGATGTGCAGAGGCGCAAAAGGAGATTCCCGGCATTCATAAATGAACTGGACCGCTTCCAGTATCTGTTCCTGCCAGAGAGTTCGGCCGTCAAGCAGGATATAAGGAAGGGACTCATCCGAGACGATCGGTGAAATAAAGTTGCGGTCTATCTGCTGTGAAGCGCAGAGAAGCATGGGGTGCAGCAGCACACAGTAAAAATCGCACTCCGTATGCTCTGGCGAAAAGCCATAATGAAGCTGTCTGGCATTTACCCATATACCCTGTCCTGCGTTGAGATGTACAATTTCGCCGTTGACATTGTAATACATATCGCCTGATAGAACAGATATAAACTCCAGGTCGTCATGCCAGTGGCTGTCAGCGGCAAACCCGGGATAAGATGACAGCAGGCCTCTGCGCACATACGCAAAATAGCCGTCATAATCGTATTTTACATTTTCCGCTCCGTCCTTCCGGATATCTACCCGTACCATGTTTTTCCTTCCTGATATGTAATTATTCAGAACCGCAGGCCACAGACCGCCTTCTTCGAAGGCTATATGACGCCTGCGCGTCATATGTCTGAGGCTTGATGGGCGTTCCGCCCATCCCGAAATGAAAATACAGCCTTTTGCAGGTAAACCTGCGCAGTCTGTCTTTTCATTTCGATGCTGTTCTGAACTGTTGCCTAAAGTCAACGATATTGTTATATTACTTTGCGAAATAATGAAAGTTTTTCCTAATTGGTTCCTATATAATTATACAAAGAAACCGGCGGTAGTCAACAGGAGAAAGGAACATTGTTGAAAATATTTGCGGTATTTAAGGATCGGGAATTCAACCGAAAACTTACATCTCTGGTGTTTCCCATAGCGTTGCAGCAGTTCATGCTCGCCGTGGTAAGTGCTTCGGATGCCATCATGCTCAACCTGATCTCACAGGATAAGATGTCGGCGGTGTCCCTTGCTACTCAGATCACATTTGTAGAGAATCTGTTTTTGACAGCCATGACCATGCTCCTGGTCTGTACGTATTATATGATAGGAAAATCAGTCAACAGTACCACCATTTCCGGAATTTTCTGCGCAGGAGGAGACTCTAAATTTGGTTTCCTCTGCGACACAGTAGTGATGTGGTGTATTTCTGTTCCGCTTGGCTGTTTTAGCGCGTTTGTGATCAAACTGCCGGTTATTGCGGTGTATTTCATCGTCAGTCTTGATGAACTGGTCAAGCTGCCGGCGGTATATATTCATTACAAAAAATACAGATGGGTGAAAAACCTGACAATGAAGGAGGAAATATAATATGGCTATGAAAGACAGAATGCACACAGGGGAACTGTATCTGCCGGGCGATGAGGAGATCATGCGCGACCAGCTGCAACGACTTGACCGCCTTTATGAGTTTAACCAGACACGTCCGACCCAGATGGACAAACGGCAGGCTCTTATGAAAGAAATGTTTGCTGAAATTGGAGAAGGCTGTTATATCGAACCGCCCTTTTATTCCAATATGGGCGGCGGCCATGTTCATTTTGGGAAAGGTGTGTACTGCAACTTTGGCGTGACGATGGTGGACGATACTCATATTTACGTGGGCGACTATACCATGTTTGGTCCGAACGTGACCGTTGCGACCGCTGGTCATCCGATTCTGCCTGAACTGCGGGCAAAAGGGTATCAGTATAATATGCCCGTCCACATCGGCAAAAACTGCTGGATCGGCGCGGGCGTCCAGATCCTTCCGGGCATCACCATCGGTGACAATGTAGTGATCGGCGCAGGGAGCGTTGTCACAAAGGATCTGCCGTCCAACACTGTCGCGGTCGGCAATCCCTGCCGGGTGCTGCGGGAAGTGAACGAGCATGACCGGGAGTATTATTTCAAAGACAGAAAGATTGACTGGACGGAATTTGGATCGGAGAAAAACGATGTTTGCTGATTATCATGTTCATACGTATTATAGTGATGATTCCACTTATCCCATGGAAGATGTAGTAAAAGACGCCATTGGGATGGGGATGGAGGAAATCTGTTTCACGGATCATGTGGATTACGGGATTAAGGTTGACTGGGACTGGGGACAGGAAATCAAATGCCGGAATGGCGATCCCTTTGCCAATGTGGATTATCCCAGATATGTGGCTGAAATAGCACAGATGAAAAATATCTATGGGGATAAAATCAGGATCAGAACCGGCCTGGAGTTTGGAATGCAGATGCATACAATCCCGCTGTATGAAAAGCTTTTTGCCCGTTATCCCTTTGATTTTATTATCCTGTCTGTACATCAGGTGGAGGACAAAGAGTTCTGGACGCAGGATTTTCAGTGTGGAAGGACGCAGCAGGAATACAATGAGCGCTATTATGAGGAAATGCTCAATCTGGTGAAAAGCTATAAAAATTACAGCGTATTAGGCCACATGGATCTGATTGCGCGATACGATAACGCAGGCGTATATCCGTTTGAAAAAATCCGTCCTGTCGTTGAGGAAATTCTGAAAACTGTGATTGCTGACGGGAAGGGCATTGAACTCAACACCTCAAGCCACCGTTACGGCTTAAAGGACTCTCAGCCCTGCACGGAAATTCTGAAACTGTACCGTGATCTGGGAGGCAGAATCCTCACCATTGGCAGCGACAGCCATGCGCCTTCTCATCTTGGAGCATATATACGGGAAGACAGCCTGGTATTGAAGAAACTTGGATTTCGGTACTTCTGTACTTATGAAAACATGGAGCCGATTTTCCATGCACTGTGATGCATCGGACTGATATTTATGGTAAATAAGAGGAAGAACTAATGCCCTTCGGAGATTTTTCGAAGGGCATCCGAATCCTGAATGTAATATCCCTGTGCTGTCTTTACCAGAATTCCCCGTTTTACGAAATCTGCAAGGACATAGAGCAGATGCCGGTATGTTACTCCCAGAAATTCAGAAACTTCCGTATGCCTTTCTCTGTATATTCCATTGCAGGATGTCAGCAATATAAAATTTGCCAGT
>JAJBVE010000127.1 GCA_020859995.1 Clostridiales bacterium | reverse complement strand
GAAAACTTTCTGTTTTAAGAAACAGGAACCTCGCAAATGTATTTTACAGACTGGGATTTGTGGAAATATTCGGCACGGGGATTTTGCGGATAAAACAGCTCTATGAAGAAGGAGTAAAACAACCGGAATTTGAAGTATCAGAAAATACAATTAAGATTGCACTTCCGGTTTTTGAGAAGGATCTGAATTTATCGGAAGACGAAAGAATGGTATATCAGATTTTAAGTAAGACGGTGTTGAAATCAATCAGTGAGATTGCCCCGCACATCCCGTTTGGAAAGTCGAAGACAACGCAGTTGTTGAAAGATATGGAGAAAAAAGGTGTTGTGAAGATTGAGGGCAGGGGGAGAGGAACGAAGTACGTAATAAAATAATCATTATTATCGGGCAAAACATCAATCAAAAGTGAAACCCCGGCGATTTTTTACGTGAGCAGACTGGTATCCTCGCAGAAAGAGCGGGATTTTAAAGGAAGGAACTACGATGATTTAAAGAGAGTGTACAGCATCTGGATCTGCATGAATATGGATGAGTGCATCTGGAATTATGTACATTTGACGAATGATTCGATCCTTTCTGAGCATAAGTGGAAAGGAAAACTGGATCTTTTAAATATCGTATTGCTGGGTGTGCCTAATGAAAAAGCTGGGGGTCATGAGGGAAAGTGCCCTGTGACAGTGTAGGATGAATTGTTACGGTTGATTTACCCATTGCGCGGCTCTGCGCAAAAAATTGCCCGGGACTTCGTCCAGGGCTGTCAGACTGTTTTTATTAGTGCTTGCGTTTCAGACGGCGCTGCCATCTGTAAATGGGATTTCTTGCTGCTCTTAAGGTATCAACTTCCTGCGCCAGTGCTATGTTTTCTAATCTCATAGCATCGTTTTCTGATCTCAGGTTTTCATTTTCTTTTTGCAGTCTTACGATAGTCTCACGCTCTAGTTCTAAAACAGGGGCTGTCATATGATTTACCACCTCCAATAAATATTTGTCATTGTAAAAAACACGGATCATGGCCTTTCGAAAAAGTGCCAGAATGTCTTTACGGTCGTGTTCGCAGATATAGCCTGTGCTGACTGCTTCATCTAATACCAGTATAACTTCATGGAAGAAATTTGTCAATTCTAATTTTGCAGAAACTGGATCATAATTGGAACAGCCATAATTAGAACGTGGCTGTTGATTATGATCTTCATCCTTCTGGATTTTATCATCAGCATTGTTTTGCTTCACCAGCTTTCTGAAACGGATCGGTGTAAATGGAATCAGTATCAGGAGCTTCTTTTCGCGGATTTCCTGCAGAGAATAATCCTGCACTTTTAACGCTGGAACAGCGTAATCAACATATTTGACTACTGTATGACGCAAGTCTTCCTGGTAGACCGGCAGACACAGCTTGCATGCAAGACGGTTGGAGATGCTGGTTCCTGCCTCCAGAAAGAAAACCGTGGAATATGGAAAATTCAGCTGCCAGGGAACCGCCTTCGTCCCCTTTTCAGCGGAAGAAAGCACGGCCTGTGCATCGTACTCGAAGGTGCGCTTTACGATTTTTTTACTTGTATCACTTTCACACTCAAAGTGGTATATCCGTGACTCAATCCAGACGGAGGCGTCTGAGCGAATGGAAGAGATTTCCTTCGTGACAACTCTCTCTACAGAATATTCTGTGCCAAATGGTATGATTTTTGTGTCGGATGGATAAGTCGTTCCGTGAATTTCGGCGATTACCGGCAGGAGAAGGAACGGCATTTCCAGGACTTCTTTTTTAAGAATCTCATCCCATAGCTGCGCTTCAGTATGGATTCCTTTTGGCAGTCCATTGATTATCTGACTCTCGGTCACTTTATCTTCTGTAAGCGTGTCATTTTTAATTCTGGCATTATTACGCGTTTTTAGAGCCTCCTTCCTATTGATATGTAAATGTACGCTTTAAAGAAAAAATTATGATAAACGAATATCCATTACGATAGCATAAAATATACAACAAGTCAACACCAATAATAAAAATATATAATTAATGAATAGAGTTTATAGAATATGAAAAGAAATCTACTGATTGCCCGAATTTCCCCGAGGAACAGTGAAAACAGGAAAGGTGTGAAAATAAGTCGGATTGACTAAAAGAAAGAACATGGATATTTTGACAGCGATTTACTAAACTGGCATCATAAGATTTTGCGTGTCGGCTTAAAATGTCAGGGATCGGCTGAAACGCAGCACAGATGCAGAAAATGGAAATGGAAAGCGAGGATAGCCATGAAGATTACAAATGTCAGGATCAATGGAATTGAAAATCCGTTGGGGTATTGCATGGAAGGGATTACCTGTTCCTGGAATGTCTGCGATACCGCGAGCAAAAAACAGACCAACGCGGTCATTGAGGTGAGTACAAGCGCAGATTTTGATGAGGATGACATCCTTTACAGGGTAGAGGGCGCGTCGCTGGAACAGGGCGGAGAACAGCTGGTAGAGCTGGAGCTGGATCTGACTCCGCGGACATATTATTATTATCGCGTCTGTGTGACCGGAGATGCCGGGGATGAGGCGGTGAGTGAGACGCAGACTTTCGAGACCGGCAAGATGGACGAGCCTTGGACGGCTGACTGGATTGCCGCGCAGAAGGAGGATACCTTCCACCCGATTATGACAAAGAGCTTTCCGCTCAAAGGAGAGGTTTCCCGCGCAAGGCTTTATATTTCCGGCGTGGGTATGTTTGAGGCGTATTTAAATGGCGAGAAGCTGGGTGAGGAGTATCTGACGCCCTATGTCAACAATTATGAGACGAATATTCAGGTCATTACCTTCCCGGTGGAGGAGTGCCTGAAGGCGGAAAATACTCTTGAAATTTTGCTTGGCAAGGGCTGGTATATGTCCGTGTTCGGCCTGGCGCTGCAGCCCAATAATTACGGCGACCGCATGGCGGCGATCGCGGAGCTGCATGTGGAATATGCGGATGGCTCCAGTGAAGTGATCGTGACCGACGGCAGCTGGGAATACTATGGCTCGGATATTGAGGATTCCGGTATTTATCTGGGAGAAACGCTGAACCGCCAGCTTTGGACCGGGAAAGAGAACTCCAAAAAGCTGGTGGAGGTGCTCACCGATCCGACGGCGGATGAAGGATCAAAGGAAACGCCCCCTCACCTGCGTTCGGCGGCAGATTGCGTCGACAAGATGGAAAACGCTTCGCGTTTGGTCGACGCTGGCACGAAGAACCTCGTGAAATCCCACTTGATGGACCGCATCAGTATTCCGGTGCTGGTCAAGGAATCGATCCCGGTTAAAGAGGTGATTCAGACACCGGCCGGGGAGACGGTGCTGGACTTTGGCCAGAATTTTGCCGGATTCATGGAGTTTACGGCAGAGCTTCCGGCGGGGACGAAGGTGGTGTTGGACTGCGGCGAGATTCTGCAGAAGGGGAATTTTTACAATGGAAATTACCGTGATGCCCAGTCTCAGTTTATCTATGTGTCGGATGGCAGAAAAGAGACCGTGCGTCCGCACTTTACTTTCTTTGGCTTCCGCTACATCCGTGTGACCGGCTGGGTGGGAGAAGTAAAGGCGGAGGATTTTATGGGCCGCGTGCTTTACTCGGATATCCGCAGGACCGGCTACATCACAACCAGCAACGCAAAGATCAATCGCCTGTATGAAAATACCGTGTGGGGCCTGAAGTCCAACTTTATCGATATGCCGACGGACTGCCCGCAGAGAAGCGAGCGCCTTGGCTGGACGGGCGACGCACAGGTGTTTGCGCCGACCGCGAGCTACCACATGGATACGAGAGCGTTTTTCCATAAGTTCATCAAGGATCTGAAGGATGAGCAGGTGTATTTGGACGGCGGCATGCCGAATTTCCTGCCGAATATGGGACATCAGGAGACGGCGGGCAGCGTCTGGGGCGACATCGCGACCTTCCTTCCGTACACGATGTACACTTATTACGGCGATAAACAGGAACTGGAGTACTGCTACCCGATGATGAAGGGCTGGGTGGATTACATTGACCGCCAGGATGCGGAGCGCGGCCGCACGTATCTGTTTGATTTCCTGGATACCTTCGGCGACTGGCTGGCGCTGGACGGTCCGACACCGAGCAGCTTCAAGGGCAGCACGGACGACACCTACGTATCCACACTGTATTATTACCGCTCCACGCAGATGGTGCGTGAGATGGCTGAGGTGCTGGGAAAGTCGGAGGATGCGGCTCATTACGGCGAGCTGGAGAAAAAGATTGAGGCGGCGATTTACAACGAATTCTTTACGCCGAGCGGACGGCTGGCGATCAATACGCAGAGTGCGGCTGTCATTGCGATGAAATTTGGCCTCGGACAGGATCGTGAGAAACTGAAGGCGCAGTTCCGGGCAAAGCTGCAGCAGGATCTGAACCAGATCAAGGGCGGCTTTGTAGGGGCGCCGCTGCTGTGTACCGTACTTGCGGAGTCAGGCATGGTGGAGCTGGCCTATGACTTCTTATTAAAAGAGGGCTTCCCGAGCTGGCTCTACAGTGTTAACCTGGGAGCGACGACCGTATGGGAGCGCTGGAATTCTGTATTTGAAGACGGCACAATCAGCGATACGGGGATGAATTCTCTGAACCATTATTCCTATGGCTCAGTCATGGAATTTGTCTATGCGTATGTGGCGGGTATCCGTCCTCTGACGCCGGGATTCAAGAGCGCGATCATCGCGCCGCATCCGGATATCCGTATTCCGAAGGTGGACTGCACGTATGAATCGGTGAATGGCAAGTATGTGAGCAACTGGGAGATCTGTGCGGACGGAAAGTTGAAGGTACATCTGGAAATTCCGTTCAACTGCGAGGCAGAAGTGGAGCTGCCGGGATATGATCCTGCTGCAGCGGCAGAGGGTGCTAAAGTTTGCCAGGGCGCGGATTCCACGAAGGCTTCCGAAGCTTGCATAACAGCTGCGGATGGGACAGGCATTTGCGTGAATGAGGACGGGAAGATGATCCTCGCCGCAGGCGCTTACGATTTCCTCTATCAGCCGACGGCGGATTACCGGAAACCATATACACGCCAGACGACCCTTGGCAGACTCGCCCAGGATCCGAACGCGGTCGGTATTTTAGGAAAATATACACCGGCACTGGCGGGCATCGCGATGTCCGGCGACCCGGAGATGGCGGCAAATTCCCTCGAAGCACTTTCCCATATGGGATACCTGCCGTTTGACCCGGCAGCGCTGGAGACGGCGATCAATGAAATTACGGAGCTGATTGTGGTACCGGCGTAATGGTTGCATAGTCAACTAATAGCAAAGTAAAATTAATGGCAAAGAACTATCCAAAGTAAAGAGCAATAAAGAATAAAAACAGGGAACCAATAAAATTTCACATATAATTTCAGACGCAGGAGGAAAAAACAATGATTGATTTAAAGGCGAATCCATTCTTTCTGGATGACGAGGGGGTAAAGTGGGTAGAGGACACCCTTGCTTCCATGACAGATGAGGAAAAGATCGGCCAGCTGTTCTGCCCGATCGGGGGCAATACGGATCCGGAGTTTCTGAAGAGCTTTATTGAGGAGTTTAAGCCGGGCGCCATGCTGTATCGTCCGATGCCGGCAGCAGAGGTGCAGAAGACGCACGCGCTGATTCAGAACACTTCAAAGATTCCGCTCCTGTTCGGTGCGAATTTGGAATCCGGCGGCAACGGCATCTGCGCGGACGGTACCTATTTCTCCCGTCCGATGGGCGTGGCGGCTACGGACAACCCGGTCAATGCGTACCGTCTGGGCGCGATCGCGGGCAAAGAGGCGCAGGCAGTCGGATGCAACTGGGCATTTTCTCCGATCTGTGATCTGGATATGAATTTCCGCAATCCGATTACCAATGTGCGTACCTTCGGAACCAATCAGGAGCGGATTATTTCCTTCGTGAAGGAACAGCTCAAAGGCTTAAGAGACAACGGCGTAGCGGCAGCCGTGAAGCATTTCCCGGGAGATGGTGTGGATGAGAGAGACCAGCATCTGGTGGCATCCGTCAACAGCCTGTCTGTGGAGAGATGGGATGAGACCTATGGACAGATCTGGCAGTCCGTTGTAGACGCCGGGACGCTCTCCATCATGGTCGGCCATATTTTGCAGCCGGCGTACAGCCGCTTCTTCAATCCGGATCTGACGGATGAGCAGATTCTCCCGGCGACCCTTTCCAAAGAGATTCTGCAGGGGCTGCTGAGAGGAAAACTGGGATACAATGGAATGATCGTCACAGACGCGACGCCGATGATCGGCTTCAACACACCGATGGCGAGAAGTGAGGCGGTACCGACAGCGATCGCCGCAGGCTGCGATATGATCCTGTTTAACAAGGATATCCGTGAGGATTATCAGTTTGTCCGCGACGCACTGGCCGATGGCCGCCTGACCTGGGAGCGCGTTGATGAGGCTGTGACCAGGACGCTGGCGATGAAGGCGGCGATGGGACTTCCGGCAAAGAAAGCGGCCGGGACTCTGGTGCCGGGCGAGGAAGCGCTCTCGGTCGTAGGATGCGAAGAGCATAAACAGCAGACCAGAGAGTGCGCCGATGAGGCTGTGACCCTGGTGAAGGATACTCAGTCTCTGCTGCCGATTTCTCCGGAGAAATATAAGAAGATCCGTCTGTATCTGCTGGAGGACCGCGTAGGCGGCGGATTCAAGGACGGCGAAGGCGCTTCCGGCAGCATCAAGGCGAAGCTGGAAAAGGAAGGCTTTGAGGTATCCCTTTTCGATTACAGCAACCTGGATTTCTATGAGATGTTTGAGGGCGGCGTCAAGGATATCAAGAGCAAATTTGACCTGGCAATTTATGTGGCCTGCATCGATACGGCCAGCAACCAGTCCGTGCGCCGGATTGACTGGGTGCATCTGATGGCGGCGGACGCACCGTGGTTCCTGAATGACGTACCGGCAATGTTTATCTCCATTGCGAATCCGTATCATCTTGTGGACGCGCCGATGGTGAAGACCTTCATCAACGCTTATACGCCGAACGAGGAAGTGATCGATGCGGTCGTGGACAAGATCATGGGCCGGTCGGAATTTAAGGGTGTCAACCCGGTAGATCCGTTCTGCGGAATCTGGGGCGCGAAATTCTGAGCTGATGTTGAAAAATGCGGATTATGAATGGAAATCCGTCGTGCTGGAAAGGAAACGCGGCGTTGCGTGTGAACCTGCGCACTCCAGAGAAAACGCAGCGTTGCTTTTGAACCTGCACAGGCAGGAAAAACACAGCGCTGATTGTGAACCTGCACAGGCAGAAAAAACGTAAGGTAGATAAGGAGAACAAAAATGGAAGAAATGCCTTTGGAAATGATTTTTGGAAACTATGTAGCCTGGGAAGCCAAGGAAGGCACCTGGTTTCTGAATTTTATGAATGGTTCGGAAAATATGTATCTGTTGGTGGGCGAGGAAAAAGCCCTTCTGATCGACACTGGCTATGCGGTGGGAAATCTGCGCGCGTTTGTGGAAAAGCTGACAGATAAGCCGCTCCTGGTGGCAAACACCCATTTTCACCCGGATCACGCAGCCGGAAACGGCGAGTTTGAGGAAGTAATGATGCACTGGAATTACAAGGTGGACGAGCCGTCGGTTACCGCGCCGGGCTCAGGCCCGTTCCCGATCGAGGCCCTTCCGCATCCGGACTATAAAAAGGTTCTGTTAAAGGATGGGGATGTGATCGAGCTGGGCGGCCGGACGATCGAAGTGCTGGAAGCGAAGCCGGCGCACTGCAACAGCAGCCTGTTTTTCCTGGACCGCACGGAGCGCCTGCTGTTTTGCGGCGATGATTTCGAGGCCGCGCAGGTGATGATGTATGACAATTCCAACAATCCGGACGCCCCCTATGAGGTGCGGGAGCGCCTGGTGAATTTCCGCGCAAATGCACAGCGGCTGAAGGATCGGAGCGACGATTATGACTGGCTGCTGCCAAACCACAATGGTTATCCGATTTCAAAGAGCTATCTGGACGATTATATTGGCCTGGTGAATGCGGTCTTTGCGGGAACTGCTGTCATTGAGGATAAGCTGAATCATCCGTTTGTAGAAATGGATCCGAGAGCCTCACGTCTGTGCCGGGTACGGTACGGAAAGGGCAGTATTTTCATCCTCAAGGAAGAGTTGATGAAGGTGTACGGCGCGGGCGAGTAAATCTTAACGCACGGAGCTGATAGGTGAGAATAGGCGTATAGTGCAGGAGAGTGAGCCCTAATGCACGGAATTGGCGAATGGGAATCATTGTACGGTGCAGGTGAATAAATGCGGAAAGATGTAGGTTCAACCAAATGAGGTTCACGATGGATGTGACTGGGAGTTTTCGTTGCGGGCACACTTGTAGTGGCTGAAACAACGTAAATCTGGCGAAGGGTATGAAGCACGGAACAGTCTGTTGTCTCATACCCTCTTGTCACTCGGGCCGTATCATGTTGGCGCCTGAAAACCGTGATTCCAGAATTTTTTGTACATGCCATCTTCTGGTATCATCCTGTGAATAAAAACTGTGCCGAAAACAGATCCTCTGCTGCCTGAATTATTTTTGCAGGGTAAATGATCACGTGTATATGTATTAAGCAGAAATCGAGAGGAATAAATCAATGGGAATGGATTACAGTAAGGTTTCGGAAGGAATCATCCGCGAGGATTCCTTCGAACCGCTGAAGCTGGGTAAATGCGAGGCGATCATGAGCCTTGGCAATGGCTATATCGGCATCCGCAGCGCGACAGAGGAGCGCTATCTGCGGGAGACGAGAGGAGCCTTTGTAGCAGGTACCTTTAATAAATTTGATGAGAATGAAGTGACGGAGCTGCCGAATGCGGCGGACATGATGGCGGTCGAGCTGACGATTGACGGGGAGCCATTTGACCTGACCGTGGGAAGCATGGAGGGCTATACCAGGGAGCTGAATGTAAAGACTGGCGAGCTGAAACGGAGCGTGATCTGGACTTCTCCGTCCGGAAAGCGCGTGTCCTATGCTTCTTACCGCGTGGTATCTCTGAAACGGCTGCACTGGATTGCGCAGCGGATTGAAGTGATGCCGCTGGACGAGGATGTGACGGTCAAAATCCGTTCCGGCATCAACGGAACGATGACCAACACCGGCAGCCAGCATTTTTCCGAGGGTGATAAGCGCTTTTATGATAAACGTTTCATCCAGTTTGTCCAGAAGACTACGCAGTCCGGGATTGACTTTGTCAACACGACCTCGCACAAGCTGGTACTGGGCGGGAAGGTGCTGGATCAGGAGGCACAGGTGTATATTGAGCGCCGGGAAATCTTTGCCGGGTACGAGGCAGAGGTAAAAGCCGGAGAGCTGCTGGAGATTGAAAAATATTCGAATGTCTATACGACGCGGGACTTTGACGCACCGCAGGTGTGTGCAGATGGAGCCGGAACTTCGGAAGATAATCCGCAGGCAGCGGTCACGGCCGAGCTGCAGAAAACAGGCCTCTCTGCCTGCAAAGAGATGGAATCCATGGGCTATCGGAAGATCGCCGATGAGTCCGCCGATCAGTGGGAAAAAGAAGTTTGGTCCGCGGCGCCGATCCGTATTGAAGGAAAATCGAATGGCGCAGACCAGGCAAATGCTTCAGATCAGGCAGATGCTTCAGCTGGCGATGGGAAGGATGCTGCTGCATCCTGCGGGGCGTCCGCAGCTGTGGATCAGGCGCAGCTTGATCAGTTTGCGCTTTATTTCGCGCAGTATCATATGCGTGTGATGGTACCTGCGCACGACAACCGCATGAATATCGGAGCAAAGGGACTTTCCGGAGAAGGCTACAAGGGGCACTGCTTCTGGGATACGGAAATTTTCCTGCTTCCTTATTACATATTTACCAAACCGGAAATCGCGCGCAAGCTGGAGGAATACCGTTATCTGTCCCTGCCGGGCGCACATGCCAAGGCGGCGCACAACAGCTATCAGGGCGCGATGTTCCCGTGGGAGTCCGCCTGGCTGGACGACGGCGAGGTGACGCCGGAGTACTGCGACGTAGATATTCTGACCGGCTTGCCGATCAAGGTGTGGTCCGGTATCATCGAGCAGCACATCACCTCTGATGTGGCCTTTGGCGCGTGGCAGTACGCAGTCATCACCGGCGACGAGCAGTTCATGGACGAATACGGCTATGAGTTGATCATGGATACCGCCTGCTTCTGGGCATCCCGCATGGAGCCCGGCGAGGATGGTTTCTACCATATCAATGATGTGGTAGGTCCGGACGAGTTCCGTGAGCACGTCAATGACAATGCGTTTACCAACTACATGGCACGCTGGAATATGAGCAAGGCCATAGAATATTACCAAATTTTAAAGGCAGAAAAGCCTGAGCTTTTTGCGAAGCTGAACGCGAAAATGGATTTGGATGCCGATTATGAAAAATGGCAGGACGCCTGTGAGCACATCTTCCTGCCGGTACCGAACGACCAGAACGTGCTTCCGCAGGACGACCGGTACTTAAGCTGCCGTGATATTGATCTGACAAAATACAAACAGCAGGAGCATATCGGCGGCATCATGCGCGATTACAATCTGGAGCAGATCAACCAGATTCAGGTGTCCAAGCAGGCCGACGTCCTGGTGCTGTTCTTCCTGCTGGAGGATCAGTTCTCACCGGAAGTCAAGGCGGCGACCTGGAAATATTACGAGCAGAGGACGATCCACGATTCCTCCCTTTCCCTTTCGACCCATGCAGTTCTTGCCTGCGACATGGGCGAAAAGGAGATGGCATACGATCTGTTTCGACAGGCATCGATGATTGACCTCGGTCCATTTATGGGATCTTCCAATATGGGAATTCATGCGGCTTCCTTCGGCGGCGTATGGCAGTGCGTAGTATACGGCTTCGGCGGCGTGCGGATGCTGGGCGGAAAGCTGCGGATCAACCCGCTGCTGCCGGATGAGTGGGAGAAATTATCCTATACCATCATCTGGAAAGGCCAGAAGCTGGCGGTGGAAGTGACGAAGGACGAGATTGTCATCGAAAACCTTACAGGAAACGCGCCGGTCGAGCTGGAAGTGGCCGGACAGCCGTGCGTTCTGGAAGGGAAGATGGCGGCTTCGCTTTGAAATGTATTGATGATACTTTGCGGCATATCAAAGGAATACTGGCGGTTTCACTTTAAAATGTATTGATGATATGTGGCGGCATCTGCCGGCAAAATAATGTATACGATCTCAGGGAGGGCTGCTCATGCCTGACTGTCGATTGATATAAAGAAAAACGATGAATAGCGTTTGCTATATTTTGGGTATCGCCTCATTTGCCATGGCAATGCAACAATGCAATGGGAAATGGGGTGATACCAGACGGTACCTATGGAGGAAAAAATGAGTTACGCTGGAATGACTTTTAAGAATGATCATATCCTCATGGAGGAGGAGTACAATCTGCTTTATGAGGCAAACGTGGCCACGCTACTGACCACCGGCAACGGCTATATGGGCGTCCGCGCCAGCCTGGAGGAGTTTTCCAGCCTCGGCATCCAGGGCTTCCTGGTGCGCGGCGTGATGGACGAAGTGGTGGAAGTGCGGCTGACCATGTGCGACAATATGTACATGAAAAAATATTATGTCGAGGAAGAGCGTCTGAAAAAGTTTGAAAAGGAGGAGCGGGCGATCAACCTGCTGGATTTTCTGCTGATTCGCTTTGAAATCGGCGGCGAGGTATTTTATCCCTGGGAGGGAACGGTACACTCCTGGAAACGATGGCTGGATCTGTCGGATGAGACGCTGCACCGCGAGGTCGTCTGGGAGAACAGCAAGGGCCAGAAGAGCCGCATCTCTTTCCAGCGGTTCGCGAGCTTCGCGGATGACCATACCTATTGCATGAAGGCGTCCATCGAGCCGCTCAATTATTCCGGTACGGTTTCCATTTACAGCGGTCTGGATCTGCGCACCAAATCCAATGGCCAGATGCCGCAGAAACCGATTGCGGCCGGTTTCGACGGCCAGACGCTCTGGCAGGAGGAAATCGTCGGGCCGAAATACGGATTCCATGCGGTCACAGGCGTTGCGCATCAGTTCAGCCAGGGCGATGCGCGCTGGGAAAATATGGACGGAACGGAAGCATTCTTTGGCCGGGATTCGGCAGATACGCTTCACCAGGGTTCAGCGGATACATCCTGCCAGAATTCGGCAGATGCAGCTCACCAGGGCTCTATGGGCGCATCAGGCCAGGAGGCGACAGACGCATCTCATCAGAGTTCAGTAGATGCCGAAGGCCTGGTCATGCAGAAAATCACCTTTGAAGCCGTACAGAATCAGTGCTATACTCTGGAAAAGCTGATTGCGACGGTGACCAGCCGCGATTTTGAGGAAGGAAAGGTTATCTCCGGAGGAGACCTCCTGAAGAAAAGCGATTCACCGCAGGACTGCGTGAAAAAATATCTGGCTGTGCTTCAGAAGAGCAGCTATGAGGCAGAATACAAAAAGCACGTACCGGTTTATCAGGGACTGATGCAGAAGCTGGAGGTTTCCATCAAAGGCGATGAGACCGCTGACCGGGCGATCCGTTTCAGCAATTATCACACGCTGCTGTCAATTGCGCGGAACGATTATGTGCACAGCTTTTCCGCGAAGGGGCTGACCGGTGAGACCTATAACAATTTTGTCTGGTGGGATGCGGAGATTTTCCAGGCGCCCGTATTCCAGCAGACGATGCCGGAATACAGCAAAAATAATATTTTATTCCGCTATTCCCATCTGAAGGAAGCGCGGGCGCTGGCCGTGAAGGAAGGCTATAAGGGAGCGCGTTTCCCGTTTACGACCGGCGTGACCGGCGAGGAGACGGTGTGGATTGACGTGCGCCATCCGTTTATGCAGATTCATTGTGTATCCGATGTGGCACTCTCCGTACTGAATTATTATGTCTGCACCGGAGATGAAGCGTTCCTGAAGGAATACGGGATGGAGATCCTGCTGGAGGTGTCCCGCTACTGGGTTTCCAGAGTCGTCTGGAATGCCGAAAAGGAGCGCTATGAGATCCTGCAGGTGACCGGTACGGACGAGCATCATCCGTATGTGGACAACAACGCGTATACGAATTACAGTGTGCATCATGTCCTGTCTGATACGCTGCGGCTGCTGGGGCAGTTTGGCAGCGATCTGGCCGCGCTGAAAACCAAAATCGGCTTTACGGCGGAGGATGCGGCCGCGATGGCGGACGTGGCGGCGAAGCTGTACCTGCCGTTGGATCAAAAGACCGGCATGATTCCGCAGTTTGACGGATATTTCGACCTTTCCAGAGAGCTGGAGGTACAGGGCGGCAGCAAGAGCGGTTACACGCAGATGAAGCAGGCCGGTCTCTACAACAAGAGCCAGGTCATCAAACAGCCGGATGTGCTGATGCTGTTCGCGTACCAGAATCTGGCAGACCGGGACTTAAGCGGGACATCGGCAGATTGCGGCGGCAGCGGCATGAGCGGGATATCGGCAGGATGCGGTGGCAGCAGCATGAACGGGGCATTTGCAGAATACGGCTATGGCGGAAGCACCCATGGATCGGAAACTATTGCCAGAGGTGAATGGAGAGTCCCGATGCCGGCGAAGGCCTACAGCCGGAACCTGGACTACTATCAGGGACGCTGCGAGGCAGCTTCTTCCCTGTCCTACTGCGTACATTCCATCTGCTTCGCGGACATGGATATGCCGGAGAGTACCTACGGCTATCTGATGGAGACGGCGGAGATGGATCTGAAAAATATGCATGGCGGCACAGAGAACGGTGTGCATTCCGGGTGCGCGACCGGCGCCTGGATGGCAGTCGTCCGCGGCGTAGCAGGCATGAAGATGACAGAGACCCATGTGGAATTTGATCCGCACTTCATCCCCTGGTGGGAGGAAGTGAGCTTCCACTGCGTCTGGCATGGACAGGGCTATCAGGTCACACTGTCGAATGAGGAGATCCGGGTCAGTGCGGACGTGGAGAATGAGGAAGTACTGCCGGTGGTCATCCACCATGTGGGACAGCTTCTGAAGCCGGGCGAAACGGGGCGCAGTCTGATTTCGTAATGATGTCAGATTTGCGAAAAGAATCTGGATGGTCAAGCTTTTGATGACTGGTTTTGGCCATGTCACGTACCTTATTGCGTGGCATGGCTTATTATGCACAGAGCCAGGCATGGAGTTTTGCGGCTAAAGCCGCACCCGGCTCGCGCAGGCGGATAGGGGAGAAAAACGTTCCCTATCCGATTACCTTAGTATTGGTGCAGGCAAGGGACGATTACAAAAAAAGGGGGAACATATGAAATCAACAAAATGGAACGAAAACTGGATGTTCTGGGAGGACAAGGATTCCTTCGCGCTGGTCTGGAACGTACCGGAAACCGCGCGGAAGGTCACACTTCCGCATGACGCGATGCTGGAGCGCCGCGCTTATGCAGAAAGCCCGAATATGGGAAACACCGGATTCCGGGACGGCGGGATCTACTGCTATGTGAAAAACCTGTATGTACCGGAGAGCGCGAAAGAAAAGCTTTTGATGCTGAAATTTGAAGGCGTCTATATGAACGCAATGGTCTATGTGAACAGCCAGCTGGCGGGAAAAAACATGTTCGGCTATTCGACCTTTTATGTACCGCTGAATGATCTGATCAAATATGGTGCGGAAAATGAGATCCGTGTGCAGGTGCGCAACAGCGGCATGACAAACAGCCGCTGGTATTCCGGCAGCGGAATTTACCGGGACGTATATCTGCTGGAGTCGGAGCAGACCTACCTGGTGCCGGAGGGAATCCGCGTGACGACGGAATCCGTGGATGGCGGTACTTTCGACGGCATGAATGTTTGCGAGGCTAATGATGCAAACAGCAGCGCGAATGCTTATGTGAACGGAAGTGGAAATAGCAGTGCAAATGGCGGCGTGAACGGCAATGGAAATAGCTGTGCGAATGACAGCTGCGCGGTGATCAAGGTTACTTCCGAATTGAAAAATCTGCGTCCCGCACCGGCAGATCTGATGCTGGAGACGGTGCTCCGCGACGGAGCAGGGACGGAGGTTGCCAGAGAGCATGCGGCTGTCATGCTGTTCGGGCAGGAAGAGAGGACCCTTTCTCAGAGAATTGCGGTAGCCAATCCGCAGCTCTGGTCGGATGAGAATCCGGCACTTTATACGTATGAGATTTCCTTAAAAGCAGGGGACAAAGTGGTCGATTCCGAAACCGGTACTTTTGGCATCCGCACTCTGCAGTTGGACGCGAAGCATGGGCTCCGGGTAAACGGCAGGAGCGTGAAGCTGCGCGGAGCCTGCGTACACCACGACTCCGGACTGCTCGGCGCTGCGACCTTTGAAGAATTCCATCTGCGCCAGGCGAAAATCCTGAAGGAAGCCGGGTTTAATGCGGTTCGTTCCTCCCATCAGCCGATGGCTCCGGCCATGCTGAAGGCCTGCGATGAAGTGGGTATCTACGTGATGGACGAGTTTTCCGATATGTGGAACCGTGCTAAATCCGATCTGGACTATGCGCTGTATTTCCAGGAGTGGTGGGAGAAAGATGTGACGGCGATGGTGCGCCGCGACTACAATCACCCCTGCGTCGTGCTGTACTCAATCGGCAACGAGATTCCGGAGATCGGCAGCGATGCCGGCGCGAAAATCTGCTATGAGATGAATAAAAAGTTCAAAGAGCTGGACAGCACCCGCTATACCACCGCCGGAATCAACGGTGTCTTTGCGGCCGGAGACCGGATCGGTGAGATTATGGCAGATCTGGCGAAGGACTCCGCAGCAGAGGATGCACCGGGCGGAGAGGGCGCTCCGGCAGCAGGCGGCAATGTCAACGACTTTATGACTATGATGGATACCCGCATGGATGATATCGTCGTCCACCGCGCGATTTCCGACAAGCTTGAAAAAGCCTGCGCTTATCTGGATGTTGCCGGATACAATTACATGACCGCGCGCTACGAGCGGGACGCAAAGGACTATCCGAACCGAGTCATCGTAGGCAGCGAGACCTACCCGCCAGATATCGCAAGAAACTGGGGCATTATCAAAAACGCCTCCCATGTCATCGGCGACTTCACCTGGACCGGCTGGGACTACATCGGCGAAGCAGGCGTGGGCATCCCGGCTTACCACTGGGGCGAAGGCGGATTTGGCGCAGAATTCCCGGCGCAGCTGGCTTACTGCGGCGACATCGATATCACCGGCAGAAGAAGACCGGCGTCCTACTACAGAGAATGCGTTTTCGGTCTCCGCGAAGAACCGTACATCGCCGTGCAGAACCCGCGCCACTATGGTGAATCGCTGATCAAGACCCCCTGGGTCATCAGCGACGCGACCCCGTCCTGGACCTGGGAGGGTTGCGAGGGCAAGCCGGTGATCGTCGAGGTCTACGCACCCGGCGATGAAGTAGAATTATTTGTAAACGGCAAATCCGTCGGCAAAAAGCAGAGCGGAGAGGCCGCAGGCTATCGGACTCTTTTCGAAACCACCTACGAGCCTGGGACAGTGACGGCAGTGGTGTACAAAAAAGAGGACGCAGCGGATGCCCCAAAAACATCTGCAATTGATACCCCGAAATCATCTGCCGCAGCACAGACTGAGCTTCACACCGCAGCGGCACCGGCACAAGTGGCGCTTACCTGTGAAGAGACCGCAAAAGATGAGCTTCTGTTCATAGACGTGCAGCTGCTCGACGCCGCGGGCACTCTGGCAACCGGCGCAGAGGGCAGGCTGAAGGCAGAAGTCTCCGGCGGAGCCGTGCTGGCCGGATTCGGAAGCGGCAACCCGAAGCCGGATTACAACTATCTCGACGGAGCCGCTGACACCTGGGGCGCGACGGCATTGCTGATTCTTCGAAAGACCGGCACCGGGGAAGCCATTCAGGTAAAAGTGAGCACCGAGGATGGACTCACGGGAGAGCTGGAAATAGAGGGATAAAAATAGAAAGATAAAAAAGGCAGCTGCTTCACGAAGGTGAGCAATAAAAAGAAGAATAAAGGGAAAAAATGAAGATGAGCGGCTGTTTCAGCCGCTCATTTAGCAGTCATGTTGTAGCGTTAATCTTTGCCGGCAGGACTTTATTAAAATGGATACAATGAAAGCCGCGCATCGAAAAATCGCTTCGCAATTGGCGTGGCCTGCGTCCATACTCACAGGCGAGTATGGACATATGATGTAACATCAACGGATACCAGATTAACGAACGCTTCACTATAGTCTATATCGAGTGTGGCGGCAATTGCTTCTGGCGAGACGGATGACATGGGAGATGGTGCTGGAATATCTGCGCCATCCTCCTGACACCATTTAAGATATCCGGCAAGGCAGTCCACTGCCATGGTCATAGCTTCCTCCAGAGTATCACCGCAGGTTGCCAGATCGTTTAGGTCAGGGAAAATAACAGAGTAGCCGTTTTCTTCCTTAAAAAAACAAGCAGGATAAATTGATGACATATAGAATCACCTCTAGATGATTTACTTATTGTTAAAAAATTCTCGTTCTATCTCAGTTAGCCTTTTGGGTATAACGGCATGTTCTCTGTATTTTGTTCATAATAGCAGAGAACATGCGTGATATCAATAGGCAATAAAAGCTTTTGCTTGCATTCATTCTAAGCAGAGAAAGAGAGATATACTTAGAAGAAAAGATGTATAGAGAGGTTTTTCTAGATTTAATGTCAGCTTTTGATAGGGCTTTGAATCGCCTGGAAAATCTTGGGAAAATAGACATAAATGAACATCATAGACTTGACAATGAGAAAAATGAACATCGTGTAGGGAAATTGCTTCAAAGCGTTGGCGGTAATGCAAAGCTAAATTTGCCGGGAAATGTGATAGATATCCCTTATGAATATATCAACTATGTTATTTATAATTACAACCATAATGCAATTCCATTAGAAACACTGGAAAAAGCATTGGAATGTTATTATTTAAATATAGAGGATATCAGCGACATTTTTTTCCATACGATCAGACCCGCGATATGAAATATGAGACGGATCTGAAAGCAAGAGGAATCCGCAAGGTCCGAAAATACGGGTTCGCTTGTCGGGGAAAGGAAGTATTGATTGAAGAGGAAAGGGAGCAGTGATCTTTCACGGCAGATCAGAAAAAAAGGACAAACAGAACATAAAAACGACAGAAAAAACGGACAAATTGGCACAAAAAACCGTTGAAAAAACGGACAAGGGAGAATATACTAAGAAGGAGGAACATACTAAGAAAGAGGGATATGGTTCATGCTGGCAAGGAAAATAGAGAAAGAACTCTTACGCTTTTTTTCATCTGAAGAAAAAAAGCTCTGTTGATTACGGGCGCACGGCAGGTGGGAAAAACCTACATTATAGAAAATATCGGCAAAAAGATGTTTCAATCATTTGTAACAATCAATTTTATCGAGAACCGACAGGCGGCCTCTCTTTTTGAAAATGCAGCGGACAGTGCCTCTTTGCTTCTGCGGATTTCTGCAGTCGCGGATGCGCCGTTGCTCCCTCATGAAACTCTGATTTTTCTCGATGAGGTGCAGGAATGCAAAGAGATTGTCACGGCGATTAAGTTTCTGGTGGAAGAGGGCAGCTATCGCTATGTTTTAAGCGGTTCCCTGCTTGGGGTAGATTTGAAGGATATTCGCTCGGTTCCGGTAGGGTATATGGACATTCTTGAAATGTATCCGCTTGATCTGGAGGAATTTGCGGCGGCAAATGGAGTATCCGATCGTGTGATAGAAGCGCTTCGCGTTGCTTTTTCCCAAAAAGAGCCGGTCGATCCGGTAGTTCATGAAAAAATGATGGAGCTGTTTCGGCTGTACCTGATTGTCGGAGGGATGCCGGCGGTCGTTGACAGATATCTGGAAACGCATAATCTGCAGGAGGTTTTGCGCACCCAAAGGTCGATTATTGCTCTTTATAAAAAAGATATTGCGAAATATGATCCGGAGGATAAACTGTATCTGGAGGAAATTTTTGACCTGATCCCCAGTGAGCTGAATGCGAAAAATAAACGATTTATCTTAAAAAAACTGAATGAGAATTTTAAATTCTCCCGATACAGCAACAGCTTTTTATGGCTGAAGGATGCGGGTGTGGCACTTCCGGTATTCTGCGCGGACGAACCAAAGGCGCCGTTGCTGCTTTCGAAAGCAACGAATCTGTTTAAATTGTTTTTGGCGGATGTGGGACTTCTGGCATCTATGTATGCCGGGGATATTCAGATTCGGATTTTAAATCAGGAGCAGGATATCAATTTTGACTCTGTATACGAAAATATCGCTGCACAGGAGCTGAAAGCACATGGGTTTGACCTGTACTATTTTAACAATAAGAAACAGGGGGAAGTCGATTTTCTGGCGGAACGAGACGGAGAGGTAATACCGATTGAGATCAAATCCGGGAAGAGTTACGCAAGGCATGCTGCTCTGGATCACCTGATTGATAATAAAGCATACACGATAAAAGAGGCTTATGTTTTTCATAATGGTAATGTCAGTACAGACGGTAAAATCATATATTATCCGATCTATATGCTGATGTTTTTAGAAAAAACACAGCCGGAGGAGACTCTGATTTATAATCCGGATTTCGGCGTGCTTATGTGAGAGATGATAACTATTCAGGACAGTGCCTCGCACTTGCTGCGAGGGTCAAATACCCCGATGCTTGCATCGTTACAAATGTGATGCCTTGTATGCTTGCATCGGGGTATTTGACTGCATTTATGACACTTTCCTGCTCCTCACCCATGCCTGTAAGAGTATTTCTTACGGTACTCGCTGGGCGTGCTCCCGATCCGCTTCCGGAAAGTTTTGGAAAAATAATTGCAGTCATAGATTCCGATATAGGCTGCAATCTCCTGAATCTGCATGTTCGTTGTGGTCAGCAGCCGCAGCGCGACATGCAGTTTTTGCGTGGTCACATAATCTGTCAGGTTTTCATGCACTTCCTGCTTAAACATTTTTGATAAATAGGGCGAGCTGACGCTGAAATGCGCGGCAATCTCCGATAAGGTCAGGGGCTGATTGAGATTAAACTCGATGTAGTTCAGCACATTTTTGATCAGCGGGGTGTTATGAATGCGGGATTTATTCTTTACAAGAAGACAATATTCCCGCACCATTTTTTCATGAAGCTTATCCAGCTCCGAGAGTGATGTACAGCCTTCAAACAGCTTTACATATTTTCTGGATATTTCATGTAAAAATACGGGATGAACATCGCTTCTGGCCGCACTGATCCGCAGGGTGGTATTTAAAGCATAAAGAAGAGATTTCCTGTCTGTGAGCAAATCGTCCAGTCCCTGTTCCGGCATCATGGTTTTAAATCGGGCGCTATACATAAGCGCATTGGTAATATCTCCATTTGCTACGCTGTCCATGAGCTTGTCCTGTACACTGTATCTTTCCGCTACTGTTTCCGCGTATGCCTGATAGTTATCGACCGGCTGGTAGTTCTCCTCTGCATCCGTAGTCTCTGATAAATTGATCTCTTTTATCTGAAAGGCATCTCCCCCAGGCAGGATGTAATGCAGAATATCATTCAAAAGAGAGAGCAGCTTGAGTGTGTTGTCAAAGATCGGAAACTGGTACATCAGACCGCGGATGGCTTCTATGGAAGAATAGGCCATATGATTTCGGTCGGCAATTTCCGTGAAAAAATCCTGATCGACCGGCCTTTTCAGATAAGGCCCGACCGAAATAATATCCGGTTTGTCCGGGTAGGGACGGATGTAGACATAGTTCAGCCAGTATTTATCGCAGAGAATATAGAAATAGCCGTATTCTGCAGCATCCAGATATTTCTGAAGGGAATCGTAAAGCTTTTCTGAATTCTGCAAACCCTGCCGAAGGTACTGGTCCATCGGGTGAATATTGGAAAAAGGCGGGCGAAAATAGTTAAAATTCAGCGAGAGGGAATCTCTCAAAAAATTCTTTAAAAAGTAAGCAAGTGAATTATCCATATCGATTCTCCGTAATAGTAATGATTACTGCTAAATCATGAAATATTTGCCAGTGCCAGATCTCTTAAGGACCTGTTGATATCGCTCTGACAGCTTTTTTTCATCGCAGTTCTTTGTATCATTATATAGAAAAAACTGAAAAAATCAAGATAAAATAGAACGAAAAAACCAGTAAAACCATAATAAGATTAATATTTTACTATTATCTATCGAAATTGTTCTAATGAAACGGGGAATTATTTGCTAGAATCTGTTTACATCTGATGGAAGAAATGAGAGAAAAGATATGATGGAATTTCTGAAAATCTCTTATGGGAATTTTCGCATCGTCGCACCGGATGGAGGGCGACTGGCCTGGGGTGAGAAGACGAATGGTTTCTGTCTGGAAAATGAGAATGGATCGATGAGATGCCAATGGGATTAATAACAAATTTGCCAAAAGATCGACAAAAAGATTAATATATTCCAGATTTACGGAAGAAACGTTATATAAAAATAGAAAAATTTATGCTAATATTCACTTAAAGGAACAAGAAAGTTCATGTTTCAAAAAAATAAGGAGGACATAATGGGACAGGCCGTATTGGAAATCAAAAATATGCATAAGGCATTTGGACCGACCATCGCGCTCAAGAATGTAGACATTACTCTGAGACGCGGGGAGATACGCGGGCTGGTTGGCGAGAATGGCTCTGGAAAATCCACAATTATGTCGATCGCGAGCGGCATGCAGCCGGCAACGAGCGGAGAGATGCGCTATAAGGGAAACGTGTGGAAGCCTTCCAGCATGATTGAAGCGCAGGAGGCCGGGATTTCCATGATCCTGCAGGAGGCAAATACGATCCCGGGAGTAACGGTAGCGCAGAATATTTTTGCCGGTCATGAAAAGGAATTCTCAAAATTTGGAATCATCAACATGCGGAAAATGTACGCCGCTGCTGACAAGCTGCTGCAGGATTTCGGTATCAGCCATATCCGGGCGGCGGACATGATCAATAAGTATAATTTTGAGGACCGCAAGCTGATCGAGATTGTCCGCTGCGTGAATGAAAAAACGGAGATTCTGGTGGTGGACGAGACGACGACGGCCTTATCTCTGGAGGGCCGTGAGATCCTGTATAAGCTGATTCATCGTATGGCGGAAAAGGAAAATAAGACGGTCGTGTTTGTATCCCATGATATGGATGAGATTCTGGAGCATTGTTCCGTCCTCACAGTCCTGCGGGATGGAGATATTGTAGGGGAGCTTTCCAGAGAAGAGATGGATGCTCCGGGAGCCGTGCAGAAAATCCGTTATCTGATGGTCGGGCGCGAGATTGGTGAAAAGTATTACAGAGAGGATTATGACAGCTCTCATCAGGATGAGGTCGCGCTGGAGCTTCAGAACATTACGATAGGGCCGATACATAATTTCAGCTTAAAGCTTCACAAAGGACAGATTATCGGATTCGGCGGACTGTCGGGCTGCGGAATGCATGAGATCGGAAGGGCGGCTTACGGAATTGACAAGCTGGATGCGGGAAAGGTTCTGCGAAACGGGCGCGAGATTAAAAATCCCCAGACGGCCATTGAAAGCGGAATCGGATATATTTCCAAAAACAGGGATCTGGAGGCACTGATCCTGGAAGCACCGATTCAGGACAATATTGTACTTCCCTCGCTGCCGACCCTGCAGAAGAAGGGCATCATTACTCCGGCTTCGGAGAAAAAAATGTCCGATCAGGAAATTGAGTCCTTCCGCATTAAATGCGGCAGCGGCAAACAGCTTGTAAACACGCTATCCGGAGGAAATAAGCAGAAGGTATCCTTTGCAAAGTGGGAGGCAAAAAATTCCGAAGTGATCATTATGGACTGCCCGACCCGCGGCGTGGATATCGGAGTAAAGCAATCCATGTATGCGCTGATTGAGCAGATGAAAAAGGAAGGCAAGGCAATCCTGATGATTTCAGAGGAGCTTTCCGAACTGATCGGAATGGTGGATGAACTGATTATCATGAAGGATTTCCAGGTAACAAAGGAATTTGTACGGTCAAAGGATCTGAAGCAGACAGATATCATTGAGTACATGATTTAAGAGGAAGGCGGATAAGGGATATGAAGGATCAGAAAATGGCAGGCTGGCTGTCCCGGCACAGATCAATTTTGATTTCCTATGGAGGACTGATTTTCTGCATCGCGTTTTTCACGATCGTGACGCCGATCCGCGGTGAGAGCATCTGGTCAGCCTCGAAGGTGTCGACGCTCATATCAGATATGATTGTAACGGCACTGATGTCTGTGGGAGCGGTGTTTATTTACGCACTGGGCAATCTGGATATCAGTATTGGTAAGCAGATCGGACTGTACGCGGTGATCATGGTGGTATTGGGAAATATGACAGGAAGTCTGATTCCGCCGGTTTTGCTCTGCATCGTGCTGTCTGTCCTGATCGCGGTTGTAAATGGCGGAGCAGGACCGATGTTTAATATTATTCCAATTATTCCATCGGTAGTCATCAGCCAGGTGCTGAGCGGTACGATCACCATTATTTTTGCCAAAATGGGGACCAGAAGCATTACTTTAAAGACCATTGATTACAGGATTTTCAAATCCCCGGTGGTGATGGTGGTTGTACTTGCAGCTGAGGTTGCCATAGCGGTATTGCTGTTTAATTATACGAAAATCGGAAAATATGCGAAGGCTCTCGGACAGAATAAAACGGCAGCCGTGCAGAGCGGTATCAATGTCATAAAATACAGGATTATCTGTTACATATTTGCCGGCCTGTGCTTTGTGGTAGCCGCGCTGTTTCAGATGGGCTATACCGGATCGGCTTCGGATTCTACCGGCACCGGGTTTGAGATGAACATTATGATCGCACTGATCCTGGGCGGCATGCCGATATCCGGAGGTATGCGCTCCAAGGTATCTGCGGCGGTGGTTGGCGCACTGACCTTCTCCCTGCTGGATGTGGGACTGCCGCTGATCGGGATTGCCACCCGTACCACCTTCATCGTCAAAGCGATCATTTTCCTGATTGTCGTACTGATGACCAGCCGCAAAAAGGAAGGGACACTTCCGAAATAAACACTTATTACGTTATCAAAAAAAGGAGGATATACATCATGAAAAAAACAATGAAAAAAGCAGCATCTCTGGTACTGGCAGCAACTCTCGCGGTTTCACCTGCGGCATGTGTGCAGGCGGACGCGGAAGAATCAAATGGGAAAATACTGTTTCTGTCATTTACAAGCAGCGGACCGATTTATGACTTCGATATCGCTTATATGGACGCCTGGATGTCAGAATTGGGGTATACCTGGGAAATGGTTTACGGCGACTCATCCAATGACCCGGCCGGCAACCTGGCAGCGGTGAAAAACGCGATGACCAGCGATGTGGTGGGACTTATTATGTGCCAGGACGGCGGCGTAGCCAATATTATGGAGGAATATCCGGATCTGTACGTGGTAGGATCTGCTACAGATATGGCTTCTGTCTATGATGAGGATGGGGCGAGCGCAGCCTGCGCGGACAACGATCACTTCCTGGGCTCAGTTGCTTCCGGCTATGCGAGTGGTGTGGACACCGGAAAAATGTATGCGGAAGCAATTATTGAAAAGGGTTATAAGAAGGTGGCAATCTGCATGTTCCCGTCCTTCGCTTATCCGCAGTATGAGATAGCGGATGAAACGCTCCGTTCCGAAATTGCTGCCTATAACGAAACAGTTTCCGAAGAGGAGCAGATTGAAATCACCGAGGAATCGACGGTGCTGATGTTTACAAGTCTGGATGATAATTTCTTTAATGAACCGGAAAATCAGGATCTGGATGCGATCATCGGCCTTTGCGGCGGACAGTCGTTCCTGTACGCTCCGATGCTGACTGCGATTGCGAATGGGACAGCGAATCCTGAGATGAAGCTTCTGACCTCCGGATTTGAAAGCGACCCGGATATGATGGCGGATGTATGCAGTGACGGCGGCATCGTACAGGGTCTGTATTTCGCGAACGTTGAAAACCTGTTTTATTCGATTGTAATGCTGGACAATGCGCTCCAGGGCACGCAGTTTGCTGATTATGAGCAGTCAGAGGTTCTTGACGGAGTAATGATCAGTATTACTGACAGAGAGATCATGGAAACTATTATCAATGACAGCCCGATTGTAACGCCCGATCTGTCAACGCTGGCACTGTCGATCGAAGATGGAAAACAGTACTTTGTGCGCTACAATGAGGATGCGACTTATGCGGCACTGCTGGAACTGATGGAATCTGACACCTTCACGGAGAAGGGCTACATGGATTAGACAACCCGTCTAAAACCAATTAGAAACCGGGAAATGATTCGGGACAGTACCTCGCACTCGCTGCGAGGTACGTAAAAAATGGATGTTTAACAGGGAAAAGGTTACGTAACTGTAAAGACGCTGAACAATTGCGGAACCGGTCAAAAGAAATATCGAAAGAAATAAGGAGAGTGGCGGTAATGGATAGAACGATAGGAGTTGGAAAACGAATTATCTATACACTTATGCTTCCGGTTATCATGTATCTGGTTATGATGATTTTCTGCTACAGCAATGGGAAAATGTACTATGGTACGGTTGCGATGTGGAGAACCCTGATTGTAGATATTGCCATTTCCGCCACCTGCGCGTTCGGCATCGGACTGCAGTGGCAGGCAGGGCGGTTTGATTTTTCAGGCGGAGCGATCATGCTGCTGTCTGTGATTATCGCGGGCAATACGGCAAAAAATAATGGAAACAGCATTCTGCTGTTTGTAGTGCTTTGCTTTGGACTCTGTGTTATTTTAAGCGTTGGCACATCTCTCCTGTATGTATACGGGAGGCTTCCGGTGTCGATCAGCACGATCACGATGGCTCTGATTTACGAAGCAATTACGCCGCTGGTCTTCAACGGCTCCGGCGTAAACCTGCTGGCAAATATGACCATCCGGAAGGTATTTACCTTTCCAGGCGCGCTCATTCCGTTTGCGGCCGCGACTGCGGTGTACTGGTTCTACCGGACGTTTACCACATCCGGAAAACAGACAGAGCTGCTGGCGAACAACCAGCAGGCGGCGGTCAACATCGGTATTGCTGAAAAAAAGAATGTGATTATTTCCTATATATTCAGCGGCATGATATTTGGCTTTGGCACGATGATTTACGGCGGCTCAGCGATCAAGTCTGCGTCCTTTACCTCGCTTTCTACGGTCAGCGACCTGTTTACGAATATTCTGCCGGTGTTTATCGGGCTGGCACTCAGTAAATATTGCGGAGATACGATCGGGACTCTGGTGGGATCAGTTACGCTTTGTCTGATGACGTATGGATTAAAGGCGGTGCTTTCCGCGGAAATGGGCAGCGCGCTTTCGATGGTGTTTATGGGCATGTTTATCCTGATCTTTAATATCATTACGACTCCTTACGGAAGCAGACTGACAGAATGGTATCAGGCCTATAAGCGCAAAAAACAGGCGCAGGCGTAGAAGGGAAAAAATATGGCGACAGATTTAAAAGCAATGCCCTATAATCTGGATGATGAGGCCATCCAGTGGGTAGAAGAAACCATAAAAAGCATGTCTCTGGAAGAAAAAATCGGACAGCTTTTTATCAACCTGGGATTAAGGACAGACGAGTCTTATATCCGCAATCTTGTTGAAAATTATCACATAGGCGGAGCACGTTTTACGGAAACCGACGGCGAAAAGATTTTTGCGCAAAACCAGTGCTATCAGAAATACAGCAAAATTCCTCTCCTGATCGCGGTGAACTGCGAGACGGGAGGAAACGGCGCCTGCCGGCAGGGCACCTTTGTGGCGACAGAGGCGCAGTGCGAGGCGAGCGCGGATGCCCAGAGCGCTTATCAGATGGGAAGGATCAGCGGAAAAGAAGCAGCAGCGATTGGTTGTAACTGCAACTTTTCCCCGATGGCAGATATCGTACTCAACTGGAGAAATACAATCGTAAATACACGCTCCTTCGGACGTGACCCGGAGACCGTGCTTACGATGTGTAAGGAATATATCCGGGGCGCGAAGGAAAGCGGCATTTTAAGCTGCGTCAAGCATTTCCCTGGGGATGGGATCGAAGAGCGGGATCAGCATCTGGTGATGGGGATTAACGACCTCACCTGTGAGGAATGGGACAGCAGCTTCGGAAAGGTCTATGGCGGACTGATTCAGTCCGGACTGGAGGCTGTCATGGTAGGGCACATTGCTTTGCCGAGCTACTCCCGGAAATATCGCCCGGATATCACGCCGGAGGAGATTATGCCGGCCACTCTGGCGCCGGAGCTGATCAACGGATTGCTGAGAGAAAAGCTGGGATTCCAGGGACTCGTGATTACGGACGCGTCCCATATGGGCGGACTGCTCAGCGCAAAGCCCAGAAGGGAGCAGGTGCCCGGAGCGATCGCGGCAGGATGTGATATGTTCCTGTTTTTCCATGATATGGAAGAAGACTTCCAGTACATGCTGCAGGGTTATAAGGATGGCATCATCACGGAGGAACGTTTGAACGATGCGCTGATGCATATTCTCGGGATGAAAGCGCATATCGGTCTTCACAAGAAAAGGATGCCGGATCGGTATGATGAAAAACAGGTACTCGGATGCCGGGAGCATCATGAGGCTGCACAGAAGATTGCAGACAAGAGCATCACTCTGGTAAAGGATACGCAGAAGCTGCTGCCGATCGATGTTGAGAAAAAGAAACGTGCGAAGCTGTACTTCCTGGAAACGGCTCCGGTTTCCTATACAAATGGGACCGATCCGACCAAATATCTGGTGAAGGAAGAACTGGAGCGGGCAGGCTTTACAGTGGATTTGAATGAATCTTATTATGAAATGGAAGCGAAAGGGCCTTCCGCCTTCAATCGTTTTCGTGTGATGGAAATGCCGAAGGTAGAGGAGTTCAAAGCGAAGTATGATGTGATATTTGTGTTCGTGCATATGAAGGGCTACGCGCAGGAGAGCAATGTCCGCGTGAAGTTTTCCGCGGCGCATTCGAACGAACTCCCCTGGTGGACGCACGAAGTGCCGACTGTATGCGTCTCGCTGAATTATACCAATCATCTCTACGATCTTCCGATGATGCGGACCTTTATCAATGCGTACGCGCCCACCAGAGAGTGCATCCGGGCGACTGTGGAAAAAATTATCGGAAAATCCGAATTTACCGGTGTTTACAACGAAAACGTCTGGTGCGGACAGTGGGATACCAGGCTTTGATGATTGCTGACAGGTGATTTGTGGTTCAGGCGGATTGGAACGGGCTGGGCGATGAAACACGAATAGAGACTGATAAACAGAATGCGCGGGGGTGTAGGGCTTTCGCGCATTTTCTGGTAAAGCGGCTGATTGATAATTTGGGAGCTGAGTACCTCCGCATCATGATCGGAAAGACGGAGGCAGGGAGCTTTTATGTGTTGCTTGGCAGGAGGCGAGAAAAATCATGATAATAAGACATTTGCGGTGTAATCATCTGGAGAATCCGGTCGGGTACGACCTGCGCAGGATTTCTCTGTCCTGGCGGTATTGCTTTGATGAAAGAGATCCTGACGGAACGGGGGATGATGAGGTTTGGACTTGCGGAGCAGGCGGCGATGCGGCAGATGCAAATACGACAGGTGTATTTGGAACGGAAAATTCCGAGCCGGGAGCTGATCAGGCAGGTACTGCCAGAACAGGTACTGCCGGGGTGAGGGCTATCAGAGCAGAGGCTGCCAGAACGGATGTTGACGGAATGGGCGCTGCTGGGATGGGCGTTTCTAATCCAGACACTGGCGTATTTGAGATTGAGAAGACAAAAATAGAAATAGCCCTGGATCCCCGGCTGGAGCATCTGATTTACGACAGCGGATGGGAAAATCTGGATCTGCTGGACTGGGAGATCCAGATCCCCTGTGCACCGCGTACCCGTTATTACTGGCGGGTATCTGCGGTCACGAAGGATGGACAGATCTCTGTCAGTGAGTCTGCGTATTTTGAGACCGCGAAAATGGAGGAGCCCTGGCAGGCGAAGTGGATCTGCGCGCCTTTTGAGGAACACCCGGTATTTGCCGCAAAATTTCAGGCCAGTAAGGGGGAGCGGGTGCGCGCCTACATCTGCGGGCTGGGATTGTATGAATTGTACTGCAATGGCCAAAAGGTGGGCGAGGAGGTTCTCCTTCCGGGCTATCACAGCTACGATCTGAGAATTTTCTACCAGACCCTGGTGCTGGACGAGTACATTCAGGATGGCGAAAATGAGCTCCGGATCCTGCTTGCTCCCGGATGGTATATGGGGCGATTTGGATTTGGAGGAGGCAGTGTCTGCACCTATGGAAGCCAGATGACATTGCTGTGTGAGCTGCATGTGGGAGATATGGTCTATGGGAGTGATGCAGCCTGCGGGAACGATGTGGCCTATGAGAGCGATGCGTCTTGTGGGAGCGATGCAGCCTGTGGGAGCGATGCGGCCTGTGTGGGTGATACGGTCTGTGGGTACGATGCAGTTCGCAGGAACAATACGGTCAGCGAAAGCGATGAGCACTGGCTCTGCCGCCGGAGTCCGGTGCTGGAAAGCTCCATGTATGACGGGGAAGTATGGGACGCGTCTCTGGAAAAGGGAGAGGACTGGACACCGGCTATCCTGCTGGATGCAGAGACCGCGGAAAACATGACGAACAAGCTGACCGCCCGCACCAATCCTCCGATCCGGATTGTGGAGAGAATTGCGCCAAAGGAAATTATAAAAACTCCGTCAGGAGACTTGGTGCTGGATTTTGGACAGAATCTGGCCGGATGGTTTTGCTTTGCCTGTGAGGAGCCTGCCGGTGCCCGGATCGAAGTCGACTGTGCGGAATTTATGCAGGATGGGGAATTTTATCGGGACAATCTGCGGACCGCAAAGGCCAGATATGAATACATTTCGGATGGCAGCAGAAGGATCGTCCGCCCTCACTTTACCTGCTATGGCTACCGGTATCTGCGCGTCAGAGGGATTTCGGATCTGGAAAAGGCGGAATTTCAGGCGCTGGTATTATCCTCGATAGGAGAGCGGACCGGATGGCTTAGGACCGGGCGGGCAGATGTCAACCGCCTGATTGAGAATGCAAGATGGGGACAGATTGGCAATTTTATTGATATCCCGACCGACTGCCCGCAGCGCGACGAGCGCATGGGATGGACCGGCGACGCACAGATTTTCTGTGGGACAGCGTGTTATTTTTATGACACAGACGCGTTTTATGCTAAATTTATGCAGGATCTGGCCTTAGAGCAGAAGCTGATGGACGGGAGTGTCCCGTTTATCATTCCCAATCCGAAGGTCAATCTGATGCCCGGCGCCCGCTCATCCGGCGGAAGCTGTGCGTGGGGCGACGCCGCGACGATCATTCCGTGGACCCTGTATCAGATGTATGGCGATCGTTCTTTGCTCCGGGAGCAGTATCCGGTGATGCGGGACTGGATTTCCTACATTCAGACCCAGGAATCCCCAGAGCATCTGTGGCTGAGCGGCTTTCATTTTGCAGACTGGCTGGCGCTGGACAATCCCGCACCAGGCCCGATGGGAAAAACGGACCCTCACTATTGCGCGAGCGCCTATTATTACTATTCTACCGTGCTGACGCAAAAGGCGGCGGAGGCACTTGATTATAAGGAAGATGCCGCTGCGCTGGAAAAACTGGCAAAAGAGATCCGGGAATCCTTTTTGAATCACTTTTATGATAAGGAAGGCAATTGCTCCCAGGATACCCAGACCGGCTATGTGCTGGCGCTGATGTTCGGACTTTACCGGCCCGAATGGAAGGATGCGCTTTTGCAGAAGCTGCATCAAAAACTGGCGGATAATGGCATGCATCTGGACACCGGATTTATCGGAACTGCTTATCTGTGCAGAGTTCTGGCGGAACATGGCCTCTGTGACGATGCACTGACTGTGTTTCTAAAGGAAGATATGCCTGGCTGGCTTTACCAGGTAAAAATGGGAGCGACAACGATCTGGGAGCGCTGGAACAGCGTACTTGAGGATGGACATTTGAATCCGGAAGGCATGAACAGTCTCAATCACTATGCGTATGGAGCAGTGTGCGAATACCTTTATCGTGACCTTGCCGGACTCTCCCCGCTGGAGCCTGGATTCCGGAAGGTTCGCTTCGCCCCGCACCCGGATCGCCGAATCGGCAAAATCAGCGGATGCTTCCAGAGCGTGATGGGCGAATTCCGCTTCGGCTGGGAAATCAAGGATCATGAATGCGTTTATTTCCTGCAGATTCCTTATGGGTGCAGCGCGGTTATGGAACTGCCGGAAGAAGAGGCCTGTAGCTTATACGGGGGAAAGTATTCTGTGACGCTTTCTTACAGATGAGACAGACTGGAGACCGGAGCTATGGAGAAAACTTATGGAATGGAAACGCTGGGATCGGAATGGTGAGACGGCTGCTGTAAGGCGGTATGGAAACGGTGAGCTAGGGCCTGTGGGGCGAAAATCATTAGGCGGAAGCTGTAGCTTTGAAACTATGAGAAGAAAAACCATGAGACGGGAAGGAAGCTGTGAGACAGGGATTATGAGACAGAAATTATGAAGTGAGAGCAGCAAGACGGAAACTATGGGACACGAACAGAACAAAACGAACAGAAAAGGAGGTTCGACATGCCGGACACATTAACTCAATTTACAAAGAAAAAAGACTTTCTGGTCTGTGTAGACAGCGATGGCTGCGCGATGGATACAATGGACATCAAGCATATTCGCTGCTTTGGCCCTTGTATGGTGGATGAGTGGAATCTGAACAAATGGCGGGAGGAAATTCTGACTCGATGGAACGAGATCAATCTGTACAGCATGACCCGGGGGATTAACCGGTTTAAAGGGCTGGCGCTGATGCTGCGGGAAATTCATGAAAACTACTGCAGCATTGATGACTTAGAGGCGCTGGAAACATGGGTAAATACAACACCGGAGCTTTCCAATGATGCCCTGGAAAGAGAAATCAGGCGGAATCAGGCACAGGAATGCAGCCATGTGTGTCTGGAAAAAGCACTTTCCTGGAGCAAGGCAGTCAACAATTCCATTAAAGAGCTGACACAGGAGGATAAGAAACCATTTGAAGGAGTGGAGGCTGCCCTTGCCCTGATTCATCAGCAGGCGGATGTAGCGGTAGTATCCAGCGCAAATATTGACGCTGTGATGGAAGAATGGGTTTTGTACGGGCTGCTGGGGCACACGGATCTTGTGCTTGCGCAGGACGCAGGCAGCAAGGCGCATTGTATAGAAGAACTGGTAAAAAAGGGTTATGATAAAGACCATATTCTGATGTGCGGCGACGCTCCGGGAGACTTGAGCGCGGCACAGAAAAATGGTGTATACTACTATCCGATTCTTGTAAAGCATGAGAAAGAAAGCTGGGCGGAGCTTGCTTCGGAAGGATTTGCGCGTCTGCTTGAAGGCAGCTACGGAGGCACTTATCAGCAAGAGAAAATCGAAGCGTTTACGAAGAATTTGGGGAATTGAAGAAATGAAGTACGTGTGATAAGTTATATTTTGTGAAGGTACGGAACAGTTATGAAGTATTTTCTGCACGAAAAGAGGAATTTGACATGAGAAAGAATGTAATCGATACGGATCTGAGCGGCAAGGTAGCGGTGGTCACCGGCGCCGGCGGCGTGCTGTGCAGCGACCTGGCAAAGACACTTGCACGTGCGGGCGCGAAGGTGGCGCTCTTGAACAGGAGCACAGATGCAATCGAACGATTTGCTGCCGAAATCAATGCGGAAGGAGGAAGTGCGAAGGCGTACAAGTGCAACGTACTGGAGAAGGACACCTGTCTGGCAGTGGCAGAGCAGGTCAAAAAAGATCTCGGGCCGTGTGATATTCTGGTAAACGGTGCGGGAGGCAACAATCCGAAGGCGCAGACCGACAAGGAATTTTTTGAAGCAGGCGATCTTGACGCAGATACACAGAGCTTTTTTGACCTCTCCGAGGAGGGCGTAGAGGCAGTATTCAGTCTGAATTTTATCGGCACACTTCTTCCCACACAGGCATTTGCGCGGCAGATGGTCGGGCGGAGCGGCTGCAATATCATCAATATCAGCTCCATGAACGCCTTTACGCCGCTGACTAAGATCCCGGCTTATTCCGGCGCAAAAGCCGCAGTATCCAACTTTACTCAGTGGCTCGCGGTGCATTTTTCCAAAGAGGGCATTCGCGTCAACGCGATCGCGCCGGGCTTTTTCTCGACCAAACAGAATGCGAAGCTTCTGTTTCATGAGGACGGCACACCGACCGAACGGACCGGCCGGATCCTCGCGGGCACACCGATGGGACGCTTCGGGGAGCCAAAGGATCTGGAGGGCGCACTTCTGTTTCTGGTAAACAATGAGGCAGCCGGATTCATCACCGGAGTCGTGCTTCCGATCGACGGCGGATTCCAGGCGTATTCAGGGGTATAAGTGAAACATACATAAAATACGGAGGAATGCATATATGAAGACAAATTATGAAACACCAGAGGAATATGCAAAAAAGGCGCTGGAAATTACGGATGCGGCTGATGCGGTCAGCTCCAAACGGCCGGAGCAGTTCAAAAAGGTGATGCGGGAAAATCGCGGAGCACTTTCTGTTTTTGGCCCCTTCGGTCCGGCTGCAGACGGACTGGAGCGGAAAAACCCGGTTATTGTCGCTCTTGGCGACAGTGTCACAGCGGGTCATTTTGAATTTGCAGGGGATCCCCAAACGCTCTATGATAAAGTAAACAGAGGGGAATTCGGCGAGCAGGATGTGCTGGAGATTACCGACGCACGTGAATGCTATCTGGAGCGTTTCCGTGCCCATTTGATTGATAAATACGAGCAGACGTCCGTAAGCACTGTCAATTCCGGAATAGCCGGTGATACCATGTACGGCATGCAAAAAAGACTCTACCGGGATGTCATACGCTATCAGCCGGATCTTGTACTGATCAACGGTTCTCTGAACTGGGGAAAGGAATGCGGGAATACAGAAGCGTACAAAAAGCTTCTGCGTGAAGTAGTCAGCGCGGTAAAAAACGAGACGAAAGCAGACATCGTGCTTATGACTCCCAATATGGATATTCCTTATATTAATACAGATACAGACTGCACTCTGTGGGACCGTGTACAGGTAATTCGGGAGCTTGCGGTTTTGGAGGACGTATGTCTTGCTGACACCTACGCTGTCTGGGAAGCCTATAAGGCCGCAGGATATCCGGTGAAAGCACTTTTGGCAAACGGAATGAATCATCCCTCGAAGACAGGACATGAAATGTATGCCCGCGTGCTGATGAAGCTGATGGATTAGGATTCATAACGGCGTTTCGCTGCCGGCGCCGCCCTTTGCTTGATTTTTTAGCGCTTATGATTGGCTGTTCTTCCTGAAGAGCAATTACATACTTGAAAAACCGGGATTTTCGGCATATAATAGCATATAAAAACCGGGATTTTCGGCATAATAGCTATTTTGAAAACCGGGATTTTTGGCAAAAAATAATTCCGGAAGTATGTAAAGAAGGTGATTTTCATGATATTTAAAAGAAAATTGTACGATAAAATGCTCGACTGGAAAAGCGGATTTAATGGAAAGACAGCCCTGCTGATTAAAGGCGCGCGGCGGGTAGGGAAATCGACTCTGGCGGAGGAATTTGCTAAAAAAGAATACGAAAGTTATATTCTGATTGATTTTTCTGTAGCGTCGCAGGAGGTAAATGATCTGTTCAGTGATTTGTCTGATCTGAATTTTTTGTTTTTGCGCCTGCAAATGATTTACCATGTGAACCTGACGGTGCGGAAATCAGTGATTATTTTTGATGAGGTGCAGGCGCAGCCTCTGGCCAGACAGGCAATCAAGCATCTGGTGAAAGACGGAAGGTATGATTATATTGAGACAGGCTCTTTGCTTTCTATCAAAAAGAATATTAACAATATTGTAATCCCGAGTGAAGAGACCCGGCTGACTCTCTATCCGCTGGATTATGAGGAATTTCGGTGGGCACTGGGAGATCAGGCAACGATTCCGCTGCTGCGCGAGGCTTATGAGAAGATGAGACCTCTTGGCGACGCCATGAACAGGCGCCTGATGCGGGACTTCCGTCTTTATATGCTGGTAGGAGGGATGCCGCAGGCGGTAGACACCTATCTTTCAACCAACAACATGAGTATTGTCGACCAGATGAAGAGAAGCATTCTGGAGCTGTATGAGGATGATTTCAGAAAAATAGACCCGTCAGGCCGCGCGGGGATGCTGTTTGATGCGATACCTGCCGAGCTTCACAAAAATGCTTCGCGCTATCAGGTGTCCAGTGTGATTGCCGGTGAGAAAGAGGAGCGGGTCAGGGAAATTATAGCAGATATGCAGGATTCTCTGACAGTGAATATTGCTTATCATGCGGATAACCCGAATGTAGGTATGGCTCTTCATAAAGACCCGCGGCGGTATAAGCTTTTTCTGGCTGACACGGGATTATTTGTGACGCTGTCATTCAAGGACAGCGATTATACAGAAAATGAAATTTATGAAAAGCTTCTCAATGATCACCTGAGTGCGGATTTGGGGTATCTTTATGAGAGCATGGTTGCGCAGATGCTGAAGACGGCCGGAAATGAGCTGTATTATTATACATTTCCCAAGGAGACATCCCGGCAGAACTATAAGGTGGACTTTCTGATTTCCAGGAAAGGAAAAATCTGCCCATTGGAGGTGAAATCGTCCGGTTATCAGACGCATGCTTCCCTGGATGCTTTTCAGACAAAGTTTTCCTCCAGAATCCGCAACCGCTATCTGATTTACACAAAGGACATCCGGAAGGATCAGGATATTTTTTGCCTGCCTTTTTATATGACACCATTCCTGTAGTTATTTCTGCAGCTAACAACGTCGATGCAGACAGCGCTAAAGAATAAAAACTTTTCGCGATAAAAATGCTTGTATTTTCCCAC
>JAJBVE010000022.1 GCA_020859995.1 Clostridiales bacterium | reverse complement strand
GGCTGGAACTGGACGAAAGCGAACAACAGAAGCTTTCGGAACGGCTCAATCTGCTCAGATCACACCTGAACGACTCACCGATAGTCGAGATCACTTATTTCGTGCCGGACGAACGGAAGAGTGGCGGTGGGTACAGTACCGTGACAGGCGCTGTGAAGAAACTGGATGAGTTGCAACGGATACTTATTATGACAGACGGTAGTATAATTCCGGTTGAGGAGATTGTGGAACTAAACGGTGCGTTATTCCGCTCTATGGATGAATCGTTTGCGTGAAAAATTATCTTGATTTACAGCTGATTGAGTTGGTGACAAAAAATTTATCAATGAATATGAAGATAAGCGGAGAACAAATGGGGAACGTAATTATTATTTGTATCATCATAGTGTGTGTCATTATAGGCATACGGGAAACAGTGAAACATATGAAAGGCCAGAGTGCCTGCTGTGGAGGCACCCAGGGGATGAGCAGGGAAAAATATAAGCTGGAAGGGAAAAAACTGGGGGATTATACGCTGAAAATTTCTGATATGAAATGTGAGAACTGCGAAATCCGCATTGAGAATGCCATTTGCCGGAGCCAGCCAGGATTATCTGCTAGAGCCAGTCATAAAAAAGGCAGAGTCATTATCAGCTTTGATCGGGAAATCGACAGAGAAAAGGTAAAACAGGCAATTCAGAACGTGGGATATCACGTAGTAGAATAGTGTGAGAAAGCGAAAAGGTGATCAGCAATGCCATTTAAAATTATTCGGGATGATATCACAAACGTAAAGGCGGATGCAATTGTAAATACTGCTAACCCGCATCCGACTTATGCTTCGGGGACGGATGCAGCTATATACAAGGCTGCAGGTGCGGAAGAACTGATAAAAGAACGTCAAAAGATTGGAGAGATCAAACGCGGCCAGGTCGCTGTCACTCCTGCTTTTGCGCTGCAGGCTGATTATATTATACATACGGTCGGACCGGTGTGGACGGACGGAGAACATAGAGAATTTGATATCCTTACTGGCTGCTATGAGAATTCCCTTGCAAAAGCAGCAGAATTAAAATGCAGGAGCATTGCTTTTCCGTTGATCGCAACGGGAGTCTATGGGTTTCCGAAAGACCGCGCCCTGCAGATTGCGGTGTCTGTGATCAGCCGGTTTCTGATGAAACAGGATATACAGGTAATTCTGGTTGTTTTTGACAGGTGTTCCTTTGAGCTTTCCGGAAAGCTGTTCCAGGATGTGGATTCCTTTATTGATGAAAACTATGTGGCGAAACTGAAAAGTGAGGAATATAGGGAAGGCACAAGTACACGGAGGCTGGATGCAGAGGAAGAACGGGTAAGAAGCAGTCGCCGGCGCGAAGAACAAAAAATACTGGCGGATGAGATTATACAGCCTGCAGATGCAGATTACGCGCCCATGCAGTCAGCGTCTTGCCCGCCAATACGGCCGATACCGTTGCCTTCAGAAGGATTATCGGCAGATTCGGATATAAACCAGGATGATATAAGTCTGGAAGAAGTATTGGGAAACATTGGGGAGACGTTTCAGCAAAGGCTCCTGCATCTGATTGACGAACGGGGCTTGTCTGATGTGGAGGTTTATAAACGTGCCAATCTGGACCGGAAGCTCTTTTCTAAGATCAGATGTAACGAGGATTACAGGCCGAAAAAGAAAACGGCGCTCGCTCTTGCGATTGCGCTGGAATTGAACATCGATGAAACAGAAGATCTGCTGAAACGGGCGGGGCTGGCACTTTCCCAGAGCAACCTGTCAGACTTGATTATCAGGTATTTCATCAATCGTCAGGAATACGATATTTACAGCATTAACCTGTCGCTGTTCGAGCATGAGCAGCCGATTCTTGGAGAATAGTATCAGGAAGGATGGCGTGTGCTGCTATTAGCGAATTTATGAAGGAAATGGAGATGTCGCTTGTCGAACGACCATTTCCTTTTTCATTTTTGGTAGACTCAGGCTATCAGATGGCAATACACAAACAGGCCAGCTAAGGACAGGAGGTACAGCAAATGTATGGAGCAATTTTAGGAGATATCATCGGAAGTCCGTATGAATTTGATCAGGGAGACAAGACGAAAGAGTTTGAGCTGTTCGGTAAGGATGCGCATTTTACGGATGACAGTGTGATGACGGTAGCTGTGGCGGAGGCACTTCTTGACGCAGGAAAGGATGCGCCGGCGGCTCGAATCAGGGAACTTGTGACGGCATCTATGCAAAAATGGGGGCGAAAATATCCTCATGCCGGATATGGCGGAAGATTTCGCGGCTGGCTGAAGGAGAAAAACCCGGCACCTTACGGGAGCTTTGGAAATGGTTCCGCCATGCGCGTGTCGGCGGCCGGATGGCTGTATGATACACTGGAGAGGACAGAAGAAGTCGCCAGAGCAACGGCGGAAGTGACGCACAATCATCCAGAAGGAATCAAGGGTGCTCAGGCCGTTGCCGGTATTATTTTTCTGGCGAGGACAGGAAGCACGAAAGAACAGCTCCGGGAATACGCTGCAGAGCGATATGGCTATGATTTAAGCCGGACCTGTGATGAGATCCGGCCGGATTATCATCATGTGGAAAGCTGCCAGCAGACCGTACCGGAAGCCATCACGGCGTTTCTGGAAGGAAACGATTTCGAAGATGTGATCCGGACGGCGGTCTCTTTAGGCGGGGATTGTGATACCCTGACAGCAATCGCGGGAAGTATGGCGGAGGCATTTTATGGTATCCCGGCATTGCTGATCTGTGAATGTCAGGACCGTGTATCTGAGGATATGCAGAGCATATTGAACCGGTTTGACAACACTCTTGGCAGAAATAAAAGAGACGAGGAAAGCGGAGCCGGCCTGAAGGATAATATTTATATTGAAAAAGCGATTGAGATTTTTCATAGAGAGGCAACCAGGGAGAATCTGGTCAGGCTGCTGGCAGTAATCGATAAACGCATGACCCGGCAGGGGCAGTTTGTTGTGCCGGTAGAGCCATCACAGGCGGCGTTTGATATGTTTGATTTAAACACGATCAAAGTCGGGGACACTCTGACATCACAGGAACCTCTGCGTTTCCGACTCCTGACGCTGGATACGAAAGACGGCAGGAAGTGGTATGTGGCATTTACAGGTTACGGGGAAATGGAAAAAGGAGAATCAACTTCTTCACTGACCGTTTCTATAGAGGATCAATTGAAAAATACTTTGGATTCGGAAGGCGTTGACGGTATTATTATAAACCCCTGGAGCACTGCATTTTTGATGGAAAAGGAACTGATTCAGCTTATGTTTAAGGCAGAGGAGGATGATGAGCAATGACAAGGACAATCGTAGTAAAAGGTACAGGTAAAGTGTCTGCAAAACCGGATTACGTTGTGATCTCTTTGTCCCTGCGTTCACAGGACATGAAATACGATAGGGCGATGGACAAGGAAGGACAGCAGATACAACATCTGACAGAGACAATCTGTGCGCTTGGATTTGACAGGAAGGAACTGAAAACTGTGTCATTTCGTGTCCGCACTGATTATAAAGATATCAAAGAACGGAACGGCGAATATACCAGAACGTTCCATGGCTATGTAATAGAACATAGCCTGAAGCTTGGATTCGACTTTGACACATGGAAACTCTCGCAGGCTCTTGGAGCAATTTCCGGGTGTATTTCTAATCCGGAACTGTCGATTGCTTTTACGGTGAAGGACATAACCGCGATAAATGAGGAAATGCTGCGCACAGCAACAATAAATGCGAAGCGAAAAGCGGAGATCCTTTGTGAGGCAAGCGGAGTCGAACTGGGGCAGTTGCTGAACATCGACTATAATTGGGGAGAACTGAATATCTTTTCCCGGACGCAGTATATGGTCGAGGAAGACTGCATTAATTACGCAGCGGAGCCAAATGCAATAGACATTGAACCAGATGATATAGATGTGAGTGATATTGCGACATTCACATGGGAGATCAAATAAAGCTGTAAAATTAAAAGCTGATGGATGCCTTAGCCCGTGACAAGGATTTATAAAATAGTCTTTACATTTTTATCCTGATTTCCTATAATGGGACCAGAAGAAATATGCGGCGCTTGCGCCAAAATAATTTCAATGGTCAACGAGCAACGCAGTTGTGAACAGGAAAAATGAACGGGGAGGTTCTACTAATGGCAGAAAAACGTACACGCAGGTCAAAAAAGGAAATAGCACTTGATAAAATAGAGATGATTGATCAGAAAATCGTCGCTCTTCATGAAAAGATAGCTGGACTTGAATCACAGAAAGATGAACTTCAGGCAGAGATTGACGCGATCGATGCGGCAGCTGCGAAAGAGGCTGAAGAAGCAGCATTAAAGGAAGTCCTTGCTATTATGAAAGAAAAAGGTCTATCGGCAGCTGATCTGAAGAATGTCATTGAGAACAAAGAGTAACGCAAATAATGGTGGTGAAGCAGGCATATCGGATACGCTTATCTGGTATGCCTTGTTCATTATAGAATTGTAATAAGCTGCGAGGAGGCTGCATATGAAGAATTTAATCGCATATTTTTCACTTTCGGGCGTAACAAGGAAAGCCGCTGAAAGAATTCAGTCCCAGGCAGGCGGTGACCTGTTTGAAATCAAAGGAGAAAAGGATTATGGCGGATATCTGAAAGCAGTTGCAATTGGCGGTAAGGAGATTGCGACAAAAGAAAAACCGGCGGTGACAACTCATGTGAAGAATTTTGCTT
>JAJBVE010000208.1 GCA_020859995.1 Clostridiales bacterium | reverse complement strand
CCTTCATCCGTAATATCCGCATGGGATGCTACGGTCACGTCATTATGTTCCAGATCCTCGAATACGACTACCGTCTGGTTTGCCAGCGCACTTGCATCAAACGTGAATACCAGCTGCACTGTACCATCTACACTATTGTGCTCCTCGTCATACGATGTTACTGTTGTTACCTCACCGTTTTCTGCGGTAATCGTCCCTTCGCCAACTGTAATGGTCGCACTCTGGGTAACAGTTTTGCCGTTTACAAGGAAGTCTTCTCCGGTCTCCTGGTCTACCAGTTTTCCGGATACCGTATAGGTACGTCCTGGTACGAGGTTATCAAGGATTACGGTATCAATAATCGTCGCGTTTTCGCGCAGGGCTCCAACATCATCGCCAGTTGCTTCGTCCACTGCCGTTGTATGCACATCCGGAAAGTGGATGGTCTGCCCTTCGTCGGAGATATCAGCATGGGATGCTACGATTATTCCATTATGGATAAGATCTTCAAATACAACTACGGTTTCGCCGCCAAGCTTACTTGCATCAAATGTAAATGTCAGGTCAACCGTCCCGTTTACCGTGTGGTAAGCAGCATCATAATTTGTAACCGTCGTCTTTTCCCCGTTCGAACCGGTGATTGAGCCGTCGCTTCCAACTGTAATTACAGCCGTCTGTGTTACGGGTTTTCCGTTTACAACAAGGTCACTGCCATCAGACTGGTTTACGAGCTTTCCACTTACTGTATAAGTGCGTCCAGGTACGAGGTTTTTAAGGGTAACTGTATCAGTAATCGTTGTGTTTTCCTGTACAGTCCCGACGTCGTCCAGTGTCGAATCGTCTACAGCGGATGTTTTAACCTCCGGATAGTGGACAGATTGTCCTTCGTCTGTAAGATCCGCATGGGATGCAACTTTTACATTATTATGATACAGGTCTTCAAATACAACGACCGTTCCGCTTTCCAGTTTTGAGGAATCCACAACATAAGCCAGCTCAACTGTAACAGTCGCAATTGCGGCCGTGGAATCAGTCACATAACTGTTATCCGCAGCGTCCCCGCCAATAGTCTTTGACACGTTTTGTCCATAATCCGTTATGGTTACAGAACCTTTTGCCGAAGAACCATCTGCGTAAGTAAACGTTGCGTTCCCTGCCGCGTCGGATGTGATGGTCACGGTATCCAGTGTCCCGTCAAGGGTTTCGACTGCCTCGCCTGCCTTATGGCTTACGCCGTCCGCGTCCGTGAAATCCTGCTGGTAAACCAGCGTCCCGGTCACGGTATAGGTGTACTGGCCGTCCAGGTCATTGTCATCGAAAATGACATTTTCTACCGTCACCTCGTCATAAACGATTGCCGTTTCAGAAGAGGTACCAACATCGTCCGTTGTCAGGCTGTCGCTTGCGGAAGTATGTACTTCCGGATAACGGATAGTCTCATCTTCATCCAGGATACTTGTTTCCTGGATAACCGGTTCCCCATACGGAATATCGTCTTCATCAGCGAGGTACAGGGACTCAACTACGACAAGCGTTCTTCCTGAATAATCAGAAGTATCGATATAATATGCCGGCAGAGTCCTGGTTCCGGAAATCATTGCCGCTGTGGAGTTGCTCATAATACGGGCCTGTACCGTATACGGTGATCCGTCCGCATTTGTTACAACAGCCGCTCCAGTTTCTGCGTCCGCCACATACATCAAAAGCACATAGTTGGTCTTTGAAGCCAGGTTCGTGTAGGTAACTGTATCAATGATATAATCACCTTCATCAGCAGCACCAGTACGGCTGCCCGTCAGACCATCCACTGCTTTCGTGTGGATATCCGGCACATACAGCATCTGGTCTTCGTCCGTATAATCTTCATGGACTGCCACAAGCACCCAATAACCATTTGTACTGTCAATATTAACATACTGGTACAGATAATCAACAGCAACAATAATATGTCCATTCCGGCCAGCTGTATTAAGCAAAGCTGACATGGTAATATCACCGTAGGTGTTGTTCGTGCCAGATTTCTTTTCCGGCTGGAATTCCTTTGCCACCCATTTTCCATCGTCGCTTATTGATTCTTCATCATCATTTACGCCAAGGATTGTGAGCACTTCATTTCCTGCCGTGATATCAACAAACTGTGTCTCCATCCGGTATGTATGGTCAGATGATACATGGGTATAAGATACTTCATCAAGCACCTCTACGGAGTCGTTTATGCTTACAACCTGTGTGCCAGACTGTTTATCAGAAGCAGCACTTGTCAGCACAATCTCCGTATCCACCAACGGGTGGTATACATACATCTGTGCGTTATTCGAAAGCAATTCCGTCAGATCGCCAGTATCATTGTACAGGTAGATCAGGTCAGAGTTCAGGAGGTTCTCAGCAAGGCCTGAGTTATCCTCACACTGCAGCTCCGTGATTCTGTAATAACAGGTATACAGCGCTCCATAGCCGTCCGTTACGGTCATATCCGCCGTATCCATTGTCCCGTTGCCCTGGAACCAGACACCCCAGGTGGAAGCTTCTTCAAGAAGTGCCTCTCCTTCCGCGGTTACCTTTCCGTCCACTACGTACTGGTCAAAACCGTTTGTATTGGTGGAATGAGTACGGGAAGTATCTACATAACCGTTTGCATCGGAAACAATCACGTGGCTTTCCAGTTCCACTTCATTCCCCTGATCATCAACAGCAATCGCCGTGATGAGGAACGGGATGTAGGATTTGTAATTTCCGTCAATATCAATCTTGATGAAGCTCAAGTCTTTCCTTCTCACCTGCTGGTCTACAGTAGATGCAAGGTTTGAAGCCGTATCATTGATATCGATGAAATAGCTGTCCCCGGAATCTGAATAGGTATTGAGGGCAAGATCCAGACTGTCTTCACGGATTACCGCAAGCCCGATGAAGTCCTCATCAATCCAGTATCCGTAAGATGCTTTGGTCTCGATGACGTAATAGGTACCGTAAGGCAGGTCATTGATATCAGTCGTGGCCACGCCGTTCTCATCGGTCGTTATGACCTGTACCGTATAAGAGCCATCGTCCGCCAGGGCGCGCAGCTCGTCATAATCCGGCGAACTGGAAATCTTGTCCTTTGCACTCGGGATTTCAACACCGGCTGCATTCTTCACAAGCGCGTCGGATGCATTGATGATGGTAAATTCCGCGCCTTCAAAGTACGCCGTACCCTGTTCAAAAGTATCCTGCATTTCAAGGTCTGCTTTTGTCAGGCTGATTCCGCTGCGGAAAATCTGCTGCGCGGTTGTCTCGTCACCGGAATCTTCATCCTGAATCGTCTCCGCTGCGTAAACAACGCCGTCCTCGCGGACTTCGATATAACCAACCCAGGTCTCGTTCAGGAAATATCCGGTTGCCGCCTTTGTCTCAATCACGTAATACGTGCCGTAAGGCAGATCCTTTTTCCCTGTTGTTGCTGATCCATCCGCTTTTGTAGTAATGGTCTGCATTGCACAGCCGGACTCAATGGCAGCCTTTACGTCTGCATAGGTGACACTTGTGCCGGATAATCCGGATGTCGGGATTTCATCCCCATCCTTATTGACCGCTAATGCATCGGATGCGTTGACAATGGTGAAAACAGCCCCGGAAAGATCGGTATCACCGTGATCCGCGTTGCGGTCGAGCATATAATCAATCTTCTGTACGGAAAGCCCGCCACGGTAAATCTGCTGTGCGGTAGTCTCCTGAGCCGACTTACTGTCCTGGATCGTCTTTGCTGCGTAAACCACACCATTCTCACGGATTTCGATGCGTCCAACCCAGGTTTCGTTTAACAGGTACCCGGTCGCTGCCTTTGTCTCGATCACGTAATACGTACCGTAAGGCAGGTCATTTTTCCCTGTCTTCGCGGAACCATCCGCCCCTGTCGTGATTACCTGCATCGTGCAGCCCGATTCGATGGCTGTCTTCACATCCTCATAAGTCACGTCTGTTCCAGATAAACCAGAGGTCGGGATTTCCTTCTTATCCTTATTTACTGCAACCGCATCGGATGCATTAATAATCGTAAACTCAGCCCCGGAAAGATCCGTATCGCCATGATCCGCGTTGCGGTTCAGCATGTAATCAATCTTCTGCACGGAAAGCCCGCCGAGATAAATCTGCTGCGCAGTTGTCTCCTGCCCGGAATTGGAATCCTGAATCGTTGTTGCCTTATAAACTACACCGTTCTCACGCACTTCAATGCGTCCTACCCAGGTCTCATTTAAAAGGTATCCAGTCGCTGACTTTGTCTCGATCACGTAATACGTACCAAAAGGCAGGTCCTTCGTCCCTGTTGTTGCAGAGCCGTCCGTTTCTGTCGTAATTACCTGCATCGTGCAGCCGGACTCGATAGCCGTCTTTACGTCAGTGTAAGTCACTTCTGTCCCGGAAAGGCCTGATGTCGGAATTTCATTTCCATCCTTATTTATCGCCACTGCATCAGATGCGTTGATGATGGTAAACTCAGCCCCGGAAAGATCGGTATCGCCGTGGTCCGCATTGCGGTCAAGCATGTAATCAATCTTCTGCACGGAAAGTCCGCCAAGGTAAATCTGCTGCGCGGTTGTTTCCTGCCCGGAATTGGAATCCTGGATCGTCACAGCCTTGTTAACCACGCCGTTATCACGGACTTCAATACGTCCTACCCATGTCTCGTTTAAGAGATATCCGGTTGCTGCTTTCGTCTCAATGACGTAATAGGTACCGTATGGCAAGTCTTCTGTCCCTGTCGCAGCGAAACCATCTGCTTTCGTCGTGATTACCTGCATCGTGCT
>JAJBVE010000207.1 GCA_020859995.1 Clostridiales bacterium | reverse complement strand
TAAAATTTCAAATAGCGGCTTCTTTGTTGAAGCGGCTTGTTTTTTATGGTAAGATGGATTCGGTGTGCGAGCTGAGAAATCAGCGTAGCTGATTTCCTCTGGCGAGCAAACAAGAGTTGCTTGCCTTTGTAAGCTGGCAACACATAGCAGGAAAATCCTGTCAGGTAAGGGTTAACCACCCGCCTGTACCGAGTCCTTGGAGTTGAAGCGGTAACGCCAGACTTAAGCGTAGGACAGGGAGCAGCAGAGCCGAAACGAAAGTGAAGTAATTGAGCTGGGAAATTATCTTGAGGTTGGAAGTGGTCGATGTGATATTGAACACAGCAGACAACATTTCCGTGACCGATTTGGTGAGGGCACGGAGACATCCCCCAGTCAGAGAGCTTGGCGAGGCTGATGATAAATGTGCTGCACAGAACAGCTGAGATCCTGTTACCTCCCTGAAAAGGGGTATGGAAACCGAACCAAAGGAATGCGGCAGGAATTCAAACGGGTAACAGGAAGTCCGATACGCCCATAGTACCGAAGAAGCCGCTAACCACGGTGGAGGAAAGGGGCGTACATTTCACAGCTCCGGGTAGGGCTGAATCATGCAGACAAGGGAGAGCTGAGAACATGGTAAAAGGAATACCCGGAATACAATATAATATCGCGAAAGCGAACAGGACAGACAGGAGAGTCCAGAATCTTGCGTCACACATCGATGCAGCCATGCTTAGGAATATTCATCAGACAATGGATAAGAACAAAGCAACGGGAGTCGACAGGGTGACAAAGGGAGAGTATGGACAAAATCTGAACGCTAACCTTGAGAATCTGGTGAAAAGGATGAAGGAAGGAAGTTACCGCCCGAAGCCGTCAAGGAGAGTATTTATTCCGAAAGAAACGAAAGGGAAAATGCGGCCGCTGGGGATATCCAGTTATGAGGATAAACTGGTGGAGAATGCAATCGCACAGATTCTGACCCAGATATACGAGCCGAAGTTCTATAACACGAGCTATGGCTTTCGCCCGAACCGGAACTGCCATCAGGCAGTGAGGGAAATCATTGAGATGGCCCAGTATCGCAAGACGAACTATGTAGTCGAAGCGGATATCAGGGGCTTCTTTGACAATGTAGACCATGAATGGCTGCTGAAAATGCTGGAGCATGACATAGCAGACCGGAAATTCATCGGACTGGTGAGGAAGTTTCTGGAAGCAGGCGTCATGGAAAAGGGAAAATATCTGGACAGTGAGACCGGTACCCCTCAGGGAAACGGAGCCAGCCCGGTACTGGCAAATGTATATCTGCATTATGTACTGGATAACTGGTTTGATGTGATTGTGAAAAGACAGAGCAGAGGGGAGTGCTATCTCATCCGGTATGCCGACTATACCGAAGTTGAAACTATGCCGAAACTTTTCTTGAAATATAATAACCATGAGCACTTGCGCACGGAACTTTCGGCATAGTTTTTATTGACAAGGGCGTTCGTTCGTGAAACATCTTCTATATAAAAATATAGGAGGTATCTTCATGAACAATAACATCACTCTAACAGAAGCTGTTAATGGGGTTCTCAACTGCCAGCGTGAAAACGGCCATCCCGAGTCGTATCTTATTGATTTTAAAAGAACCTGCAACAGGCTTCTCGGTCACGCAGAACGACTTGGTACAGAGTATCTTACCGATGATCTCGTTACGCAGTTCCTGGCAGATTCCAATAATTCCAGGTCGGGCGAATACCGCCATGAAAGATTTCTTGCCCACAACCGATGTATACGGTTTTTGGAATCTTATCTGGAAACAGGAAAAGTGTCCGTCAATAAGTTTCACGAGCCTGTCAGAGAATCCATTTCTGACGGATTAGCCAAAACCCTGGAGCTTTATGACCAAGCCGAAGAGGCATCAGGCTTAAGCAAAGCTTCCCTTATTAAAAACCGTCGCCCTGTTCGTTACCTTCTGGAATACATGACATCCCTTGGATATCAGGAATTATCTGACATCCAGCCTGGGGATACCATGAAGGCAATCGAAGATATGTTGGAAAAGCACTATGCCCCGACAAGCCTTGTGACAGCCATTTCCGGAATGCGGCGCTTCTACGAAATGTTTCCAGAAATTCGGCCGCTCAGGATAGAAATCCCATCCAGGATGCCGCGGAAACGTTCCATTATAGATGTGTACTCCGAAGATGAAATTGTTAAAATCTCCAGCCAGCTGTCATCCTCTGACATATCCCGTCGGGATGCGGCGATCTGCTTGCTTTCCTTTGAAACGGGGCTGCGCAGTGTTGATATCTGCAACCTCAGACTTTGCGATGCTGACTGGAAACATAATGCCATTCATATCGTCCAGTCAAAAACACAAAGGCCATTAAATCTTCCGCTCCGCTCATCATATGGCAATGCCATGGCAGATTACCTCCTGAAAGAGAGGCCGGACTGTACTGAGGAATATTTTTTCCTCTCTGTCCATGCCCCTTACGTCAAGCTTAATACAACCTGGCACATCGTTAAAGCTGCTGTCTCCGCTGCCGGTGTTGAAACTGAAGGCCGCCTGACAGGCACCCGGATGTTCCGGCATAATGCTGCATCTGCAATGCTCAGAAAAGGCGTTCCTCTTTCTGCGATTTCAGAAGGGCTTGGCCACAAGTGCCAGGACTCCACAATGGTATACCTTTCAACAGACCAGGAAACGATGTCGTCACTGACTCTTCCTTTACCGAAAGGAGGCAGCGGTACATGAAAAAAGCGGCCATCGGAGAAAGAATCGATGATTTCATCGCATATAAACGAAGCCTCGGATATGTCTATGATACACAGGAACGGTACCTGAAACATTACCAGCGCCTTATGGAAGAACAGTATCCGCATCTGAATCTTCCAGATAAGGCAAGCACAGACGTTTTCCTTGATAAATACAGAGGACAGCCTGGCGGCATGTATAATGCCATGGCCCCGTTAAGGGAGTTTGCCCGGTATCTGTTCCAGCTTGGATACCGTGATGCTTACATTGTCCCGCCAAAGCAGATGCCGAAGCTCTATCCGGAACCACCGTATTTTTTCTCTGAAGAAGAGCTTTCTGTATTTTTCGGGGAATGTGATTCCTATTATGCGGAGAATCCAGGGCCGCTTGCACGCGGCATTATAATGCCTGCATTATTCCGGATACTGTACTGTTGCGGCCTGCGTCCCAAAGAGGCCCGGATGCTGCCAGCAAAAAACGTACACCTTGATAAGAAATATATTGATATCCTGCAGTCAAAGGGGCCGAAAAGCCGGAGAATTTACATCAGTGATGAACTTGATGCCTATCTCATCTGCTATGACAGACGGATATCCGCAGTATTCCCTGAAAGGAAATATTTTTTCCCGGTAAGCATAGAGGAACCGTATTCTAAACAGGCTCCTAGCTATAACTTCGGAATCATATGGAAGAAGGCTTTCGCCGCATGGGAAGGGAACCTGCCCCGGATATACGATTTCCGGCATCATTTTGCCTGGGCTACCATAAATCGCTGGGCAAGGGAGGGAACTGATGTAAATGCCATGATCCCTTACCTGATGCGGTATATGGGGCATAACTGTATCAAGCATACATTGTATTACTTCAGGTTTGTGCCGGATTTTTATACGGATTATAAGTCTCTTTCATACCGGCTGAATGACCGAATTCCGGAGGTGCCAGATGAGTAAGAAAGACAATGCGCTGTTCTGGGATACGGCCCGTCAGTATCTTGACCACCACCTGAAAGTAATCCGCCAGGTCAGCGGCCATACCATTGACAGCTACAGGGACTGCCTGAACAGCTTTATCAATTACCTTGAAGAAGTTGAACACACCAGCCGGAAAAAAATCTCTTTCAACAGCTTTGGGAAAGAAACCCTCAAACGCTATCAAGCCTGGATGGTCACAGAGCGCGGCCTGGCACCGAAGACCTGTAATCTCAGGATGACAGCAATTCGCGCATTCCTGGAGTACGCAGCACAGGAATACCTGTGGATCATGCCGATTTATACAGATGCATGCGGCATTGCCGGTGTAAAGGCAGCGAACCACGCCATCGAATATTTTGAACCCGGTGAAATGACGGCATTACTGGCAGCCCCTTCCGGGAACAGTAAAACCGATTGCCGCAACCAGATGATCCTTATTTTCCTGTACGATACTGCTGCAAGAGTAGCAGAAACCAGGCAGGTAAAAGTATCTGATATTCATCTTGAAGCAGAAGTGCCATATGTTACGCTTCTCGGAAAAGGCAGGAAATACCGCAACATTCCCCTCCTGGAGAAAACAATCCTCCATGTGAAAAGATACCTGAAAGAATTCCATGCCTCTGGCCCGAAATCAGATACACCGTTGTTTTATTCAAAAGTTCATGGGGAAATACACGGGCTTTCATCCGATACCTTTGAAAAGATGATAAAACGGTATGCTGACAAGTGCAGAACAGACGGGTATTCGATGCCCGATAATGTCCATTGCCATATGATAAGAAAAACACGGGCAATGGATTTGTACAGGGAAGGGGTGCCATTAGCACATATCCAGCAGCTGCTTGGCCACGAAAACATCTCTACAACCAGTGGTTTTTATGCATTTGCTACACTTGATGTCCTTGCCAAAGCAATGGAAACCGTCAATCCTGATGAGGGTGTAAAAAGCTGGAGCGACCCGGATACCTTGGAACGCCTGTATCGCTTGTGACTCAAAAACTATGCCGAAGATTTTTTTGAAAACCCCTGATAGTTTCTGTATCTTATAGAATTCTTCGGCATAGTTTCAACTTCGGTATAGTCTGCA
>JAJBVE010000175.1:12366-37287 GCA_020859995.1 Clostridiales bacterium | reverse complement strand
GAAAATGACGAAAAATGGCTGTTTGAGTAATAATTTTTCTGGAAGTTCAGGAATAAACATATGTATGATTTGCAACAGACAGTTTATTTCCGGCTGACGCAAAATCTACAGAACAGGTGTAAAATGTTGAATTCATTGAAAAATTTTTTTGTTTGTCGGTTTTCAGTGATTCCGTTTTTATTTTAACCGTAGGAAGGAGAGCTTTTTATGAAGCAAAAGGAGAATCAGAGAATTGCCCTGACAAAGCGGTTGTTAAAGGAGACTTTGCTGCATTTGCTGTCTGAGAAAGATATTCAGATGATACATGTAAATGAACTCTGCGAAGAAGCAGGAATCAACCGGACGACCTTTTATAATCACTATGGACGTCCTTCGGATGTTCTGTCAGAAATAGAAGATGAACTGATAGAAGGAATTCCGGCGCTTGCAGGAAAACGCGATGAAGATGAGCAGGCTTTTTTAAAGCAAAGCGTAATCATCTGGCAATATTTGTATGATCATCGGGAATTGGCAAAACTTCTGCTTCGAAATAATAATTCTGAATCTCAGTTTGCAAAGAAAATCTTCCGTTTCCCTGTCATCCGTCAGGCATTAGAGGAGACGGTTTCTGACTTTCAGGATTTGGCTGACAAAGAGCTGGCTATTACCTTTTTTGAAAATGGGGGCTACAGCATTTTGCGAAAGTGGATTGTAGAGGATATGGAAAAGACCCCGGAAGAAATAACAGATCTTTTTGTGAAGCTGCTTAGCAAGGGCTTTCATTCATAAGACTTTTGGACAGATATTGATTTTTGCCTAATGAAAATTGAAAAAAATGCTTTATACTATTCTGGGAGACCGATCACTTATGCTCTGCTATTGTGAGGGAAAAAGAAGTCGTCCTGGAAAAATTGCGGACGAGCGAATCAGGACTTTATGAAAAGGAGGTTGTCTTTGGTGGATACACCGGAGGAACGCCGGGAAACCGGCAAATGGCTGATTGGAATTGTCGCATGCTGTTGTCTGATCTATCTTGGCATGAGATATTTTACTGAGATTGTCAGTGTGTTTTCTTTATTGCTTGATTTAGTGCGGCCAATTTTGATTGGAATGATTCTGGCACTGATTCTGAACGTTCCTATGAATATGTTTGAACGGCTGCTTCGGAAGAAAACATCGATGAAAAAAGGTGTCAGGGTGCTTTCTATTATATTGGCGCTGGTGCTGATTGCAGCGATTATTGTGGCGGTCGCAGTGCTTGTCATTCCGAAGCTTGTAAGTGCCATAGGATTGCTCGTTCAGATTATCAGCGGAGGCCTTGACGGCCTGGAGGCTATGGACGAAAATCCTGTTTTTCAGGAAAATCCGCTTGGGAAACTTCTGGCTGATGTTGACTGGTCTTCTTTGAAAACACAGTTGGAGAAGCTGCTCAAAGCGAACAGCAATGATATCGTGGATTCCGCAGTCAGCGCGACCGGTTCTATTGTGGGCGGAATCGTAAATTTTGTGGTGGCGCTGGTATTTGCGATTTATATTCTGGCCGGAAAAGAGAAGCTGAAATGTCAGACCGGCAGACTCGTAAGAGCCTGGCTGCCGGACAAAATCGGAGAGCCGCTGATTCATGTCTGCCATGTGTGCAGCAGCACTTTTCAGCACTTTATCGGAGGATAGGCTACCGAAGCAATTATTCTTGGAACGCTGTGTATGATTGGAATGCTGATCCTGCGTATTCCTTATGCGGCAATGGTCGGAGCACTGGTGGGTGTGACGGCAATGATCCCCATTGTCGGCGCATATGTCAGCGCGGCAGTGGCCGTAGTGATGATATTGACAGTAAGTCCGTTTAAAGCGTTGGTTTTTTTGATATTTTTTGTAATCCTGCAGCAGACAGAGAACAATCTGATCTACCCGCGGGTTGTAGGCTCTAAAATCAATCTGCCGGCCATGTGGGTGCTGGCAGCAGTGACCGTCGGCGGAAAGCTGGGAGGACCGATTGGAATGATGCTGGGTGTTCCCGCAGCTTCTGCCGTCTATTCCCTGCTGCGCGAAGCCACGGAGTGGAGAGAGCAGAAAAAAGAAAAGAAGAAAGTGCAGTCAGCTGTCACATCGCAATGATGTCCGTGTTTTCAAACGCGGGGATGATGGCAGATCCGACAACCGCCATCACGAATATCACAAATCTGGGAGTGGATCTTCCGATTTTGATTGGGGAATTTCATTTCGGAGCCTTGGATGCGGGACGGGTTTCTATTCCAATGATAGCATTTTGACAGATGATGAATAGAATATATAGCTATAGAAAGAAGACGTTCAGAAATGGACGTCTTCTTTTGTGTACAGGCATACGTTCTATTTGTAAAGTGCGAATTTTGACAGAATGTGCGAGTGTTAGCATTTAGAGTAAAGCAGAGGTTTTCATTTTAACACTGTTAGGATTCGGGATTGAAAAAAATAAAGACGAAATTTATTTTGTAAGCTGTAAACAGACGGCCGGGATATTAAGACATAAGACGGTACAGGTGCCGGAGGACTGCGGAAAATGCAGCGGAAAAATGCAACGAAAAAAAGTGCGGAAACAATGAAAACACGAATAGAAGCAGATGAAGGAGAAGGTAAGTTATGGAGAAAGAATCGAAATGGATGGAAGGACCCAATGAACAGGAGAGCGAGCAGGAATGGCTGGATGTGACGATCCGGAAGATCAGGCAGAAAATGGATTGGGTCAGCGAGAAGTCACGGAATAAAATACCATATACAACTGTGAACGGAGAGCATGATGATAAAAGTGACGGAGGGGTGTACAACGCAGATGATGGGCTGAACTGGTGGTGCAATGGATTCTGGGGCGGAATGCTCTGGCTGATGTATCATGAGACTGGTGAGGAAAAATACCGGGAAATTGCGCGGATCAGTGAAGAAAAGCTGGACTGGTGTTTTATGGACTACAGCGGCCTTCATCATGACGTCGGGTTTATGTGGATGCCAACAGCAGTGGCGGATTATCGCCTGACTGGTAATCCGGATTCTTTCCGACGCGGTATGCATGCGGCGAATCTGCTGGCGGGAAGATTCAATGCGAACGGAAACTTTATCCGGGCGTGGAATGATCAGCCGGACGGCGGGAATGATACCAGAGGATGGGCAATCATTGACTGCATGATAAATCTTTCCCTTCTCTACTGGGCTGGTGAGGAAAGCCAGGATCCGAGGTTTACGCGGATAGCTATGGCGCATGCGGATACTGCAATGAAATATTTTGTGCGCCCGGATGGATCTGTGCGTCATATTGTGGAATTTGATCCCTGGAGCGGGCAGGTGGTGCGCGACTATGGCGGTCAGGGATACGGCCAGGGTTCGTCGTGGACGCGGGGACAGAGCTGGGGAATTTATGGATTTGCGATCAGCTACCGGCATACCGGGATACGGGAATATCTGGATACTGCAAAACGGATTGCGCATTATTTTATTGCAAACATTCCGGAAGACGGCCTGATTCCGGTGGATTTTTGCCAGCCAGAGAAGCCCTGCTGGCAGGATGACACAGCAGCTGCAATTGCGGCGAGCGGTTTGCTGGAAATTGCGAGGCTGGTAAAAGAGGAGGAGCAGGAAATGTACAGGAAGGCGGCAGTGAAGCTGCTTCAGGCGCTGACCAGAGAACACTGCTGCTTTGACCGGTCGAATGACTGTTTCTTACAGAAGTGCAGCGGATCTTATCATGCTCCGGAGCATGAATTTCCGATCATATATGGAGATTATTATTTTATAGAAGCGATGCTGAAATTAAAAGGAAACGATATTTTTATGTGGTAGGACTAAAGCAGGAGAAAATACAGGGAGAAATATCTGCATGATGATACACAATCCGATTCTGAGAGGTTTTCATCCGGATCCTTCGATTGTCCGGGTGGGGGAAGATTATTATATTGCCACTTCTACGTTTGAATGGTGGCCGGCGGTGCGGCTTCATCATTCCCGGAATCTGGTGAACTGGGAGCCGATCGGCTACGCTCTGACCGACGCATCCAGACTGGATCTGCGGGGAGTAGGCCCGTCCCAGGGGATCTGGGCGCCGGATCTGTCATATGATCAGGGATGCTTTTATCTGATTTATACAGTGGTGAAGGCTTTTTATTGCAATATGTACGATACACATAATTATCTGGTTACAGCAGCGGATATTCATGGCCCATGGTCGGAGCCGGTTCCGCTCAATAATTTTGGCTTTGACCCTTCTCTGCTGCACGATACGGATGGCCGAAAGTATATTGTCAGTATGGCGACGGACCACAGGGTACCAAAGAAATACGCGGGGAGGCTGGTGCTTCAGGAATATGATCCGGCCAGAAAGCAGATGACAGGGCCGGTTCGGGATATTTATCAGGCAAAAGACATTTTTCTGGAAGGACCGCATCTTTTTCGGAGAAAAGACTGGTACTATCTTTTCTGCGCAGATACCGGTACCGGAGAGCTGCATGGGCAGACGATCCTGCGCGCTAAAAATGTATGGGGGCCATATGAGATGTTTCGCCCGGAAGATCCATATCGAAAGGACGGGGAGGCTTACTCAATCCTGACTGCGAGGAACCATCCGGATGTGCTGCTGCAGAAAGCCGGACACTGTGATCTGGTCGAGACGACTGAGGGAGAGTGGTATGCAGTGCATTTGTGCGGCAGGAAAATATCGGAAAAAGTGTCGGCAGACGCAGCCGTTTCTGAAAAACCGCGGCGGTATATGCTGGGGCGGGAAACTGCGATACAGAAGATGCGCTGGAGGGATGACGACTGGCTGGTGATGGCAGATGGGGGAAATACACCACGGGAATTTGTGGATGCACCAAAGTCAGGCGCGGATTGGGAGAATCAGACAAATGCCGCTGATTTTGAGTGGGATGATTTTGATGTCAATGTACTCCACGCGGATTATCAGTCACTTCGCATTCCTATGGATGAACATTATGTGTCGCTGCAGGCACGTCCGGGCTGGCTGCGTATGTATGGAAGAAGCGGCCTTGCTTCCCGGTTTACACAAACGCTGATTGCCCGCAGGATGACCGAATACCATATGGAAGCATATACCTGTGTGGATTTTGAACCGGAAAACTTCAAGGAGATGGCGGGACTGATTCTGATGTATGATACAGACAATTATCTGTATCTTCACATTTCGTGGGATGAAGACTGCGGAAAGTGCATTTCTCTGCTGAAGGCGGAGAACCGGAACTATCAGTATCTGACGGAGTTTCTTCCGCTGAAAGAGGAAAAGGATGTTGTACTGGGATTGCATATAGATGGCCCATATGTGCAGTTTTCTTATGGATATCGGAGAGAGGGAGATAAGAACCGGTTTTCATCAGCCTGCAAAGGGGAGTGTATTCCGATTGGTCCCAAAATCGATGCCAGTTTCCTCTCAGATGAGGCCTGCCGGGAAGGGTGGTTTACAGGAACCATGATTGGGATCTGCTGCCAGGATCTGACCGGGTTTGGAAAATACGCGGATTTTGACTGGTTTTGTGTGAAGAATCTGTAATGAGGCTTTGCCTGTGCACTCGTTTTGGCGGAGAGACATTTGGGAGATATGGTGATATGGAAATGAAACATGAAAAACCGGCGGAAATGCAGGGAAAAAGGTTATGCTTTCTCACATTATGGGCTGTCAATGGCCCTTTAGATGTACACAGACTGAAAAACCAGTTGAATGCTATGAAAAAGTGTGGTTTTGACGGTACCATCTTTCATCCAAGATATTATCCGGATCAGCCTCCTTATATGAGTAAAGAGTATCTGGAAATTATGAGTGAACTGATTTTATACGCAAAAGAACTGGAAATGGAGTTTTGGATCTATGACGAGAATGGCTGGCCGTCCGGCAGCGGCAATGGAAAAGTATTGGAGAGATTTCCGGAAAGTGTCTGCGAATGGCTCGAGTACCGGAATGGACAGGTGGTAAAGAAACAGCGGGGGAATTTTAATACTTTTATAAAAGAAGAAGTGGATTTTTTTATAGAAGAAATTTATGAGGGCTATCGAAAAGGACTGGCTCCTGAGGCGTTTGCGTGGGTGACAGGCTTTTTCAGCGATGAAGTGGGCTTTTTAGATGGACATGGGGCTTCTATACAGCATGGCGGCATCCCCTGGTGTGAGGAGGCAGAGGAAAGGTACCGCCGGCAATATGGGAAGGAACTATGTGAAAAATGGGAAAGGCTTTTTACGGACGGGGAAGGCTGCGGACAGGTAAGATATCGGTATTGGCAGATTCTCTCTGATATCCTTGCGGATCATTTTTATCATGCGATCAACCAGTGGTGCGAACGTTATGGAAAACGATATACCGCGCATCTGAAAGGCGAGGAGACGCTTTTTTTTCAGATTCCATGCAGCGGTTCTCTATACCGGAATTTGCGGGAGGTAAATCTGCCTGCCGTGGATGCTTTGGAAAGATATCCGGGGAACCATTATTATCCGAGAGTGGCGTCTTCTTTGAGCCGGCAGTTTTCAGACGGTGAATGTATGGCGGAGGCTTTTGGCGGAAGCGGGTGGGGACTGAGTCCCGAAAATGTCGTTGATTATGTGGACTGGCTGGCGGAGAGTGGAATCACCCGCTTTGCCCTGCATCTCTGGCAGTATGAAAAAAACAGCAATTCCATCAGAGACTGGCCGCCTGATATACCAATGGGACTGACCTGGCGGGAAACCTGGACAAGCCTGCTTAGGTCTCTGCATCGGAAGTGGGATGGCCGGGTCGGAAAGAAAAACACGGTTTTGCTGGTAGCCCCGGAGCGTGGAGTGATGGCCGGGTTTCGTCCATCGGATTCCATGTGCCTGAACGAACATGATGGTGATGGCACACCAGATACGGATGGCGGGCGAATCAGTGCGCATTTTGGCAGACTTGCAGAACGTCTGTATGAAGAAGGCATCTCGTTTGATGTTACAAACGAGCGCCTGCTGGAGGAGCAGGGCCGGGTAAAGGACGGAAAACTTTATCTTGGGCATATGGTTTATAGTACAGTGATCTTCGGTGAAGGCGTGTTATTTGAGGACAGGGAAGTTCCGGAAAATTGCAGAGCATGCGGGATCACCATGGATGCGAGTCAGCTGGAATGGGAGTATGTGGGATGTCCGGTTAATCAGGTGCTGCTGCTTTTGGAGAGACAGGAAGCTGGCGGGTCCGGCTGGTATGGAGAGATTGCGGCAGAGCCTGCGATGGATATGCAAAGCTTACAGGTTCGGACACAGGAACCGGCTGCTGTGCTTTCTGTCTGTAAAATTGCGTTGGATATACAGAAGGTTATGGAAAGAGAAGGCGCGTATTATTATGCGGTACCGGACGATGCGAAAGAAAGAATACGGAACGAGCACTTTCTGAGAATTGACTTTACGCCTGAGAATCCGAAGACAGAGAGTCCGTTTGTATTTATAGAAGGCCGATTTCTGGTTAAAAACAGAAGCGGGTATGTCAGAAAGGATGAAAGACAATACATCAGCGAAGATTGCTTTTATCTTACGGGCAGTGTACGGAAGCTTGCTTCCGTCTCTGAAGAAGAGGCGGGAAGAACAGAGTTGGATCTGATTGGTGCGGGGCTGCCTTTTTGCGGCAGCTATGTCACCGTCCGGATGCGGGCGGTGGCCGGAGAAAAAGGCCTGATACTGGGAAATGGAAATTATTCTGTGATTTACGCGGATGCCGCACGTGTCCGCGTGGATGGGACAGAGGCTGGATACATATGGGGACCCGACTGGCACCTGACGGATGTGGCTCAGGGCATGCATACGATTGAACTGGATCTGTTTCCGAGTACTTTCAACACATATGGGCCGCATCATCATTATCAGGGTGACAGGGCGCTCACCAGTCCATTGCAGTACAGCGGTGAGAAGGCATTTGCGGATGATGACGATGCACCGGAATATACGTTGATTCCACAGTGGCATTTTGTGAAGTTTGGTATTTCATGATAACAGGATAAACGGGGAAAACCCGGTTGAACATGGATTCTGGCTGAAAAGGGAGGAAATCGGATGCATGTTTCGGAAATGGACAGCTTTCGTTATGTAGAACAGATCAGTACGCGTTGGAAACAGGAAAAAGTCGAAGGAGGTGTAAAGTTTTTTTATCCGGCACCCGAATCCGCGCGGGGATTTTATCCGTATGGATTTGTACAGAAAAATGACAGCGCGGCAGATCTGGCCGGGTGGTATGGGCTGATTCTGGAGCTGACATTCCCGCAGAGGGAAACAAAGCAGCCGGCACTGCACGAAAAAGATATCGTTCCGGTTTGTGTGGAAGCAGAATTTGCGGACCGGGATCCGCTTCGATATGAGGCCGACCTTCCGGCTGAGACAGTACACAGGCTCAAAGAAGAAGGATGCAAAAGCCTGACGCTTGATATTCCGCTGGTGAATTTCCCGGTGGAGACGGTGCGGGAGGATTACTGGCAGTTTGTGACAGGGATTACGGTTCAGTGTGTTGGATGGGAAGCGGAGGTACTTTCCCTGTATGCCTGCAGGAACCGCTGCATCGGTGTGGAAGTGCCGGTCAGGGGAAAGGCAGGCGAGGCAGGGGAATGTATCATCTATGGAGGATTTGTGTATAATTGCACGCCGGAGCCAATGGCGGTGCAGATTTGCCAGATGTATGAAGGCTGGGAGACGATGCGCGCCCGGATGGAGACGGAAAAAGGTTCCTTCCGGGAGCCGGAAACCTGCGTTTTTACTATACCGCCCTTTGGAAGGAAAGCCTTCCAGGCAGCAGTGACAGTGCCGGCCAGCCTGGTACCCGGAGGGCATGAAGAGACGATTCTTTCAGTCACGGCCAGAGACGGAATGAAAACGGAAGTCACGACCGTGCGCCTGGAGACGGCACGGGCTCTTCCACATCCTTACCTGTACCATGACCGCGAGGGATGGCTGGGCGTGGCGGAAAAGATCCGCCGGAATCCCTGCTATCAGCCGGCATATCGGAACTATCTGGCTGCCGCTGACGCCTGGGAAGTGCATCCGCCTCTTGAAGGAAAGGAATACTGTTATGATACGTCGGAAGAGACAAACATCATGTCTGCCGCCTACGCCTTTGCGCTGACAGGAAACAGGACATATGCTCATAAGATCGCAGCGTTTTTCCGGTATTTTACGGATGAAGAAAATGGATATCCGGACCGAAAAAAAGGCTGCAGTCAGAGTTATGTGCAGGAAGGGCATTTTTTCCAGCATCTGGCGATCCCTTACGATATGATCGCGGACGCGGGGGTGCTTTCTGATACGGAAAAGGCGGCTGTGGAGAAAAGCTTCCGGCTCTATATGGACATGCTGGATATGCATATCCGCTCCGGAGAAATCTCTAACTGGCTGGTTTCTGAAATTATGGGTGCTTTTTATTGTGCTTTGGCGATACAGGATCTGGAACGCGCATTGCGGTTTGTATTTGGAAATGGGGGACTGACCGAACAGTTTCGCCACGGTATGTTCAGTGACGGATGGTGGCATGAATGCTCGGTGGGTTATAACACATGGGTTTCTTCTATGATGATTCATATGGCGCATGCGTTACTGCCGTTTGGCTATAATCTTCTGCATACTTATTTTCCGATTCCCTGTAATCAGGAAGTATCCTCCTCCTATCCGGGACACCAGAAGCGTGTGCTTTCCGGAATGTATAATCAGAAGTGGGGCGGCTTCGCGAAAAACCATGTGTGCATCAAGGATATGTTTGATGCGGTGGTGCCGTTTCTTGATTATCGGGGTGTGCTGTTTGGCATCGCGGATTCGGATGAAAAAAAACTGACCGGCGTACATTTTGGCTCAACGTATGACCTTGCATACTATTATTATAAGGACGAAGCTTATATTCCTGTCATTTTGCAATGCGAGCCGGATCCGATTTTCGGGAATCCTGAAATTGATGCCGGGAGGGAAAAACGCCTTCCTCTGGCGCTGCAGGGAACGAATGTGCACTATCAGAGCGCACATGCAGATAATATCGGGATTGTGATGCTGCGCAGCCGGAAACCCGGCAGGGAAAAGCGGGAACAGATACAGGCGGTGCTGCGGTATGGCTCGCACGGAGGCGCACACGGTCATTTTGATATCGGAGACCTCCTGTCCATTATGCGCTATGGGAGAAGTTTTTTCAATCCGGAGCACTGCTGGTGGGGCTACGCGCATTTTATGTATAAATTTTATGTGCAGTGTTCTCTGACCAAAAACATGGTGGTTGTGGACGACAAAATGCAGATTCCCGCTGACTCAAGGCTTATTCTGTTTCAGACCTCTCAGGCAGATTCGATGGAAGCGGCCGGTGTGGAAGTACGGACCAGATGGGCTTATCCGCCGTATGGGGGCATGGTCTATTACCAGGACGGGCAGGGAAACAGCCGGCAGGCTCTGCAGGAGCGCTGCAGACAGAATCACTGCTATCTTCCGATTTGCGGCGGGGAAGAACCGGTATACGGTGAAATGAGTGAATACACAGAAGAAATTCTGCAGCGGCGCGTCATGGCGGTAACGGATGATTACCTGGTCCTGTTTGATTATCTGGAGGGAGATGGCGAACATGTGTATGACAGTCTGATGCAGCTGAAAGGGTTTCGGGGAATAGCGGGCAGTCAGGTGGAATCCTCCCAGGGTGTTCGTTCCGAAGAGGATTTCTCTGTGGAATGGATTTCCCACACAGAGCAGATGGATGCCAATCCCATTTCAGACGCTCAGTTTATCACAGACTGTAACTGGTATCGGGCAAAAGGTCCGACGAAAGCACATTCCGAGATGATTTTTACTCAGGAAATGTCAGGAGAACAGCATATCTGCGACCGCACGAATTATAACGAACCGGGAATTTTGAAAATGGATGTGTATACGGCGTGGCCGCCCGCGACAGAGCAGATGGTGGGGCGTGTAGCAGTCTATGACGGGTGGGCTGCAGACGGCAACGGCTATACGGTTCCTCTTACATATCAGGTAATGGCTGACGGAGAACAGCTGGCGGAAGGTGCTTTTGACGGCTGGATTCTCGGAAGAGGGGAGATTCATGAAAACATCGCCGGGAATGAGGAGCTTACATTTACGGTAAAACAGGGAAGCAGCCAGGATGAATTGAAACGGGAGATTATCACACCGCAATGTATTTTCTGGGGAAGCATTGTGCTGAAGCTTGATGATGGATCCAGATTTGACGTAGGCGAATGGATGAAGCAAAACGGAAGCATTTTAAAGGCCGGGGAGCAGCCGGAGAAACAGGTTCGTCTGGAAAATATGGATTTTGGCTTTGGGATAGGCAGAGATTACAAAAACGGCAGAGTGACAATTGTAGGAACGGAGTACGAAAACGCGATTCCGGCGAGTCCTCTCAATCATGCGCACGAAGGACGGCTCACCCTTTGTCTGAAAGAACTTCTGCCGGAAGGTGTGCATGCGGTGTCACTTGACGCCTGTATAGGCGTGGATGCTTTTGCGGGGGACGAAGATCAGAAGCGGAAAACGTACGCCGTCAGAACCAGAGGAAGAACGGCAAGATTTGTGACGGTGATTGAACCTTATGAGAAAGAAGCCCTTGTGCGGGAGGTCTGTGCGGACACCCCGGATGGCGTAACTGTGGTTTTGCGCGACGGCACCAGACAGTCTGTGACGATACAGGGGATGGAAAATGGGAAACCGGTGGTGTTGTTCGAAAATGGATACAAAAAATAAAGAATGTTAAATTAGTGAACTGCGATTTCTGATGTTTTTGGGTTTTGGCATTTATTGAGACTTTTCCGGAAGTGGGGAAGTATTTAAAATGCGGGTATCTGCTAACGAAATACACAATACGAGGTGAAGAAAGGTGAAAAAGAATCAAAAAAACAAAAACACACTGGTTCCCCAGAAGGAAGTGAAAAAACGGTATGGTTTTATTGGCTCGCTCAAATATGATATAAAGCATAATCCATGTCTTTGTCTCATGTGCGTGCCGACAATTATCTGGTTTCTCGTTTTTTCCTATTATCCCCTGATTTATCTGGTGGCGGCATTTAAAAAATATTCCGCCACAGCAGGACTGTGGGGAAGCGAATGGGTTGGATTGAAAAATTTCAAGACATTTTTCGGCTCAACCAGCTTTGTGAATGTAACCGTGAATACGGTTGCCCTGAACACGGTCTTTATCCTGGCAACTCAGCTCTGCTCTATTCTGATAGCAATCGCGCTTTCAGAAGTCAGCGGGAAGTATTTTAAAAAGGTCACACAGTCAGCGGTCATTCTGCCGCACTTTATTTCCTGGACAGTAGTGGCCATGCTGTGTGAAGCATTTCTCAAAACCAATAATGGTCTCGTGAACAATGTACTGGTTTCACTTGGATTTGAGAAAATTAATTTTTATCAGAACGCGGATGTCTGGCCCCTGATTCTTACCATACTGAAAGTCTGGCAGGGAGCCGGCTACGGATCGATCGTCTATCTGGCCTCAATCACTGGTTTTGACCAGGATATGTATGAGGCCGCCCGTGTGGATGGCGCGACGAGAGGGCAATGTATTCGCTATCTGACCCTTCCTCTTTTGAAAACAACAGCCATTATGCTTTTGATTATGAGCATCGGAAAGATTTTCAATGGTGACTTTGGCATGATTTACAATCTGGTTGGGACGAACTCCATGCTGTATCGTACGACAGATGTCATTGATACTTATGTATATCGAATGCTGGTAGAGTCAACGAATATCGGACAATCTGCGGCCGTCAGCCTGTGGCAGTCCGTGATGGGCTTCTGTATAGTCATGTTTACAAACTGGTTCACGAAGAAAGTAGAACCGGATGCCGCAATGTTCTAATCTGGAGGTGGAAGAGATGGCAAAAACAAAAACAATGACGAGTGAAGATCTTGCCTTTGACGCGAAGAATAAAATCAAAAAATCCACAGGAGACAAGGTGATGTCCGTATTTTTCTATGTATTTATCACCGTGTTTGCTGTAGCGTGTGTACTGCCGCTTGTTGTAGTACTCTCTGCTTCCCTGACAGATGAGACTACGCTGAATACACTGGGGTATTCCCTGATCCCAAGAAAATTTTCACTGGATGCATATAAACTGGTAGCGACGGCAGGAGATTTTGGCGGGGCATATTTAATAACTATTTTCACAACGGTAGTTGGAACGCTGATGTCCATGTTTCTGACCTGTACCGCGGCATATGCCCTTTCTGTTAAAAATTTCCGCTGCAGAAGCTATCTGGCGCTGTTTATTTACTTTACCATGCTCTTTAATGGCGGTCTGGTATCCAATTACCTGCTGATTAAAAACACGCTGCATTTAAATAATACGATCTGGGTATTGCTGCTGCCAAGCCTGTGCAACGCCTGGAATATCCTGCTGATGCGTAACTTTTTTAACGGCATTCCGGATTCGCTGGCGGAATCTGCGAAGATTGACGGTGCTAATGACATGACGATTCTGGCAAGAATTATTCTGCCGATTTCCAAGCCTGGTCTTGCCACCGTCGGACTGTTTTACGCGCTGTCGTACTGGAATGAATGGTACCGCTGCCTCCTGTATGTAGATACCTCCCATTCGGAGCTCTATACACTGCAGTATCTGATCCAGAGAATTCTGCGTCAGGTAAATTACGCAGCGAACCTGCCAAGTGAAGCGGCTGCCCTGAGCGGCGCGCTGCCGACATACTCTTTCCGGATGGCGGCAGTCATTGTCACGATCGGACCGATTATTCTGCTCTATCCGTTCCTGCAGAAATACTTTGTAAAGGGACTTACGGTAGGATCTGTGAAAGGCTAAAACCGCACCTGGGTCTGTGCTTCTCTTTGGTCGGCGCTGGATGTCCACTGGATGGCCGGCGCCGACCGGCGTGCAGGATCAGACGGGCTGTTTTGCACTATGCTCCTTCCGGTATTGGCTTGGTGTCATCCCCATATGTTTCTTAAAGAAAGTAAAAAAGTAATTTTTGGTGGCAAATCCAAGCTTATCACTGATTTCCTGAATGGACATGCTGCTTTCCGTAAGAAGCGTGCAGACCAGGGCAAGCTTACGGTTTGAAATATAGGCGGACAAAGACTCGCCGGTATTTTCCTTATAAATGCTGCGCAGATAATTGACAGAAAGACCGACCCGCTCTGCGATCATCGTGACGGAGAGATTGATATTGTAAATATTATCTTCTACGATCTGCTGTACCTGGCTTACAAAGGAATCCTTCGATTTATTATGCAGACGGATTTCCGTCAGCTCCGCAATGTCCTGACGGCAGCGTTCGCTCAGGTTTTTCTTCCAGTCCGCTTTTGTCAGATCTGTTTCCGGCGAACTGCCGGTAAAAAGAGCGTTTTCCCCGGTATCCGTGAATAAAGTCAGATGATTATTGTATTCAAAGAGCTGGATTGCCGACTGCAGCTGCAGCAGACAGCGGTAAATCTGCTCATAATGATAGCTGGAAATCGCCTCCAGAAAGACTTCTACTGCGGAAATGGCAGCATCGGCATTCTGGTTTTTAATTGCGGCTATGATGGAGGAATGGATCTCATAAGGATAAGTCTGCGCAGCCATGGGAGTGAATTCCATTTTATCATAGAAACAGACGCAGTTTTTCTCCCTGAACCGGCCGCAGATCAGAGCTGTTCTGGCTGTGTCATAAGAGACGGAGAGCGTATCCAGCTCCGATACCGTGTTTCCGACACCGATGGAAAGTGTAAAAAGGCCGAGTTTATGAAAAAACTGCTGTGTTTTTTTCAGCACATCCGGAAGAACAGAAGAGCCGGCCTCGAGAGTCTCAAAATTGGCGAGAATCACAGCCTGACTGCTCATTACAGGGATATTCTTGAGAACAAGATCGGACTGCGCAAGCTCGCTGGCCACGTTGTGTATCATAAACCGTATCAGCGACAGATCCGTCTTTTCCGCATCCATCGGGAGAGATTCCGCATCAGGCTCTATGTGGAAGACAATGACACAGTAATAAAGATATTCAAACGTATTTTCCAGCGCTGCCGTATCGGATTCCGGAAGATACCTGTTATGCGTGATCAGAGCATAAAGTGATTTTTCTTCACTTTCTCTTGCGTAAAGCTTTTCTCTGTGACTGGCATTTGAGCTTTGCAGCAGCAGATCCTTGTAGACACTTTCAAGATAAGCAAAATCATTTGGATTTTCAATCTCCGGTACCTCAGGCTTCCGCTGACTGCTGATAATACGGCGCAGATTCTGTACAGGACGGTAGGTAAGCAGGCTGGCCAGGGCGGACAGCAAAAGGGTGGCTGTCAGGTAAATAATACTGCTGCGCAGCGTCAGACGGATCGATTCATTGCGCAGAAACAGCCCGCCGGCTGACAGAATCGAGATATAAGTGATTCCCATGGAGCTGTTTTTGATGTAATGAACGGTCTGCTGCGCCCCGTTTTCTTTTCGGGTAAAAGAACCGGAACTGCCGGTACGCGCCGTTACTTCCTGCCAGAGGTCATTTTCCGTATAATCCTCTCCGAACAGCTCTTTATCCGTGGAAGCGAAAACCTGTCCATACTGATTCAGAAGCAGCATTTGAAAGGTATCCGTGGTATCAGAAAGGTTTAACTGGGCCACGTAGGAATCATAATCCAGGTTTACAACCATGGCTCCCTGTTTGTTCGTATAAAAAATAAGAGAAATAACGGGTACGCCGTCAGAATCAGAAGCTTCTCTGGCAATTCTTGGAATCCAGTATACAGGATTCCTGCTGGGAGAGAGCTCCTCCAGATAATCCAGCAGATCCTGATCTGCATACTGATCAATCGTTGTGCGGCTTGTTCTGGTAAGAACCGTTCCGGAGGAATAATTGATCAGGTCGCAGGATACCACCATGCTGCTGACATTTCGGATGGTATCATACAGCTCTCTTGAATTAATCGCCGTAAGCGTATCATATTCACTGCTGTAGAGCAGTTTTTTTAATGAAGCATTGTTTTCTAACAGGTTATAGCAGTAGCTGCTGATATCATACAGAGAGGACTCATTGAAGGCCCTGGCCTGCTCTACATACTGCTCATTGACAGAATCCAGTTCAGCCACGTACTGCTTTTGCATAGACGAAATCAGATTCACAGAATAAAGCAGAAAGGCTGCGCAGGATGCAATGATGTAGCAGAAGAGAAGCTGTTTGAAATAGCTTCTTTGACGGAACAGGTTTTGAAAAGCAGAAAATGCATGTTTGATAGTACCCATGATGGTTCCCTCCTGAATTTTTTACGCACAAGGCCGCACATAGTATGATTTAATAGAGTAGCACATAACGGATATTCGGGGCAAGCAATAAAAGTTTAAAAAGTAAGGATTGTTAAAAAAAGAGTTTTGCCAAAAACAGGTTCAAAACCTTACAAAATGGAAAAACGTTAACTTGAAAAATTGTTTTTTTTCGTGTCTTTTGATAGAGTATGCCTATCGATTGAAGCGCAGAAAAAGTCCGGACAGCTTATCATGGTTATCATGGCGCAGAAACGTAAAAGCAGAGTCATTGAATTTTATGAAAAAAAGGAGGAAACAAAGCATGACAAAGTTCATATCCAGAAAGGGGTTTCGGAGAGCATCTGCAGCAGTGATGTCTGCGGCGGTACTGATTACTACAGTTGGTATGTCAGATTTCTCCGGATTGACCGCGGAGGCTTCCGAGGAAACAGTTACCCTCAATATTCTTCACAAAGGACCAAAGCCGGACGGCTGGGATGCAGTATATGAAGAATACCTGGCGCGGACGAAGGACACACTGAATATTGAATTGAACATTGAATGGGTCGAGCATGCAGATTATAAGGAAAAACTGAACCTGGAAATCACTTCCGGCAGTGACTGGGATCTGGTGTATGACGCTTCCTGGATTCAGCTGAAGAATCTTGCCCCGGAAGGCTACTATGCGGATTTGTCGGAATATTTTAACAATGATGAGTATCCGGGATTACAGGCGGCCTTCTCCGAAGATACCATGGAAGCGAATACCTGGTTTGGATCCATGTGCTACATTCCGTTGGCTGAGACATACGGAAACGGCATTCCGGTGGTATGGTACCGCAAAGACTGGGCGAAAGAATGGGGAATCGGCACAGACGGCCAGATCAACAGTTATGATGAACTGGTAGAATACTGGCAGTGTGCTCTGGATAATGGCCTGATTGCATACGGTGCGACACAGTCAAGAGGCTTTTTCCAGCTGATGTCTGTGAGAGGAGAGGCGTATGAAGGCTCTGCGCAGGCAGGAATCCAGTCTATTTCAAGCGGAGGTCTTACCTTCTGGATTTACAGTGAGGATGGCGAGCTGGTAGATATCGCTGTACAGGGAAGCGGAGACGAGGCGTTCGCGAACTTCCCGGAAGGCTGGAATTATGATTTCGGTGTAGAGCGGTATGAAACCTTCGCCGAGTGGCAGGAAGCCGGATACATTGATCCTGATTCTCTGAGCAAGACGGACAGCAACGTCGATTTTGAGGCAGGGCTGACTGCTTCCGTGATCGGAACTCTGGATGACTATTCGGATAAAATGAGCTACACAGAGACATGGGGCGATGAAGACGCACTTGGCTATTTCGTATATGTGGACAGCATCCGCAATATGGAAGAAGAAGCAATACCGACAAACCGTGAAGGTAACAATGGCTGGGCAGTTCCGGCGACTTCCACCAAGATTGAGTATACCATGAAATTCCTTGACTGGCTGTTTGGCTCGCAGGAAAATCATGATCTGTTCCAGCTTGGAATAGAGGGCGTTGACTTTGAGTATGGAGAGGAAGAAGGAACCTACACGCTTCTTTCCACTTATGCGGATGACCTTGGCGGCTACAGCTTTACCTGGAATCCGACCTATGCGATGCAAAGTACCATCTATGATGAGGAAACGCTTGCTTATAGAGAATATGAGTATTCTGATGAGGCATTTATCTCGTATCCGATTCTCGGCTTCCATTTCGACACATCGGATGTGGACCTGTCTACTTCAGTGGCACAGTGCAAAGCTGTGACGGATAAGATCAGTACGGTAATTCTGCATGGAATCAAGACAGATGGCGACGGAAACACCTATGACACCATGACAGAGATGATTCAGGGAGGCTATGGAGAATGGCGGACAGGAGATCCTGGACGCGCTGACCGAACAGCTGACCGCCTATCTTGCAGAGCAGTAACATTACCCGGTTGTCCCGGCAGTACAGGATCAGGGCAAATGGATTGACATGAATTCGTAATCAGGCAGGGGAGCGATTGCTCCCCTGTTTGATTAACTGCTTTTAAAAAAAGGAGACCACTAATATGGAAGATATCAGAACGAAGGCTCCATTGATCAGCATTTGGTTTGGCAACTTTTATCGTCCGGCTTACGACGACAGAGATTTTATAAAGGAAGAAATCCGTCATCTGAAGCAGATGGGTTTCAACAGTATCATGTTGGACTCAAAAGCGTGGGAGGATTTTAACGAACGATTTGCAGGAGGAAAGGCCAGCCAGTATGTGGCGCAGCAGGAATACATGATGGAGCAGTGCCGGGAAAACGGTATCAGTTATCTTTTCCTCGCTCTCTACCTCTGTGCGGACAATCTCTATCCCAACATCCGCTTTTCTCCGCCGATCTTCGGTGAATCGGTTACAGATGCGGAGGGGAAGGATGGGCGATGGTACAAATACTGGTCTGAGAAAGCAAAGGATTCCATGATGGAGCACTTACATGGTTTGACCTCGACCTATCGGGAAGGAATGACCGAAGTGCAGGAGGAGCGCGGAGAGGAGACAGCGCAGGCAGATTCCTTCGGGGAAAGCCTTATCGATGAGAAAAGGCCGGCTGGGAGTGACTACAGTCGATATCCGGTGTGTACCATGTGGGATCCGATCGTTGCGCCGAGCTTTGATGAGGAAGGAAGGCAGCGTTATATTAGCTGGCTGGCACAGCAATATGACTCTATAGAGAGACTGAACGCTGCATATGGCACGGCATTTACGTCGTTTGATGAAATGCAAAAGGAAGATTATTGGTTTTCCTGCGCGTACCCGGATACGGCTTTGTATACGAAAGAAGATTTGGACATGTGCAGCCCGCGCGTAATTATGTGGGCGGATAATATGAAGTGGCGTATTTTTGAACTTTGCGCCTATTTTCAGGATATGCAGACGCGTATCCATGCGATGGATGCGCGTATTCTCACTGTGCCGTGTCTGACACAATGGGGTTATTTCCTGAATGTAGATCCTTCCCGGTTTCATGTAGGGCTTGGCGACCTGTGGGATACATCGAACCGGGGAATTGATCTGTATAAGCTCGCAAAATATGTCGACTGCTGCCATTTTATCTCCGTTCCAGTTACGCCGGATGGAGATCCGGATGCCTATGTGATAGCTGCCAGCCACAGTATGATGCGGGCGATGAACACAGGAAGAGACTTCCTGGGCGGCATTTTCTGGGGAAGATACCTGTACAGCGATCTTTACAGATATCTGACACCCTGTGAAGTGGTTGGATCGATCGTAGCCGCAGGCGCGAAAGGCTATATTTCTTATGGCGTGTGCGGAATGGACGACGGCGGATTGCTTCATCGGATGGATCAGAGTTTTCTTGATTCACTTGGGGAAGCAAATATATGGGCTAAAACAGTCATTCCTATGTTAAAAGAGCGCTGCCAGAGCAGCATCGCACTTCTGTTTCCATCCGCGATGTCCGCATATGAACCGATGGGAGTAGAGGGAAATGCCGAACGGCGTCTGGACCTGCTCGGATGGTATAAAATGTGCTGCGATATTGGATTTGGCTGTGATATTATAGATATTGGAATGATTGAGACGGGAGAGCTGGGGCGTTATCAGGCGCTGATTATTCCGGAAAATGATTGTTATTTCCTTGATGAAAATGCCGAAGCGGAGAAGAAAATTCAAAAATGGACAGAAGAAGGAGGCATCCTCCTCCACTCCCCGTTTGACCGGATTGTGGAAAACTGCTTTGGCATCAGGGGTGTGCCCCATACAGAGGAACCCGTTCAATACGATGAAAAAATACTGGTTCAGGGAGACACTTTCTGCTCATATGGTGCGGCCGCTGATAACCGCTCTGTTTCGAATGGCAGTGTGACACTCGCCAGTTGGCTGAGCGATGGAGCCGGAGCAATCGTAAAAACACAGATTGGAAAAGGAGCGGTGTATTCCTTTGGGTTTGCGTATGGTTATTGTTACTGTGCAAAAACCATCCCGCACGTTCCGCTTTCGGAAAAAAACAATGAGCTCTATCCGGTACAGATGATGAAAACGAATATTATGGAGCAGATTTTTCTTGAATACGGCGTTTTACAGGCTGAGTTTTATGGAAAGGATCTGGAGACTGCGTCTTTTGCGAATGGCGTTGTTGTGGTTAATCACAGTTCTCATCCGATTCGGCTGGACATGCTGACAGAGACGGCAGCGGACGTCCGGTATCAGTATGATGTTGGTGCGCCTGTTTTACTGCCGCATGCGGCGGCTGTGATATTTAAATAACTCAAAAGCAAACGAATATTTTCAAGAAAGCAAAACGGTTATACATAGTTAAGGTGACAAATCGGAAGAAATGTCTAAAAATGATACAAATTACGAAAAATGCCCAATGAAATTTTAAATCTTTGCCTGTATAATGAACAGCAATTAAAAATCTGAAAATAAATTTCCCGTGAGGGAGTAGCATGCGCAGCCTTTGCGTGGCAAGTCAACATACCGATGGAATTTCCGTCTGGCTTGTTTTAAAATGCGAGACTCATGTATAGTCAAAATGGCTATACCTGGGTCTTTTGTTTTCTAACTAAGTCAGGAGGAGTAAAACATGAACTGATAATTCATAAATGGGGCAGGAGGCATTCATCAAGCGGGTAGATGTCTATTCCGCAGATCGGATGAAAATAACCTGGAAATTCGCTCGTGCGTTCGATGAATGATGTGGGAAATGTTTGGTTATATATTGATGCAAGCAAATTGAAAACTAAAATTAGCAGAATATAAAATTGCAGGCGTGTGTGAATACTGGATTGTCGTTCCGAAACAGAAACGCATGTTTGTCTATGAATTTGGAAAGAGCGACTCAGCAATGATTTACGGGTTTGAAGACATGGTGTCTGTTGGAATTTATAATGGGGAGTGCAAGGTAGATTTTGCATGGATTTATGAGCAAATGCGTCCATTGTATGATACTATGAAAGACGCGCGTTAGAAAATCGCTGCGCGATATGGAAGCGCCCCTCGCTATCGTTCGGCGGCATGTTACGCCGCTAATGTGAGAAACGCTTCGTGTTTGGGGCGGCGCTATAAGGGCTTTTTCGCGGGAGAATACCCAGTAATGGCAGCATACTTCTACGAAGACCTATGAAAAAAGTATATTTTACTTTGCACGCCCGTCAGATCTCGGCATAGAATAGACAGACGGAACAAATCGGGTGGATGTATGGGTTATTTTGCTAATAAAAGGAACCTGCAGGAAGGGAAGACCATGGTTTCGGATGCTTCCGGGCGGGTTAAATCTGTTATTTCGGGGAGCAGCGGATACCATTTGAATGAGCAAAAGGGGACGGAATCTGATTTCCCAGACGAGAAGACGAGGGGTGAGACTGAATGCGGGGATGTGGAGAGTAAATCAAAAAAGAAAACGGATGACTGCTGCAAATGCATGGTAAATAGCAGCTGGCCGGTTGATTTCGCAAACCCGAGTGACGAAATGCAGACGGAAAAGGATTTCCGCATGCTTCAGGGAATGTATCTTGCTGCCGCAAAGGAATTGCTTCCGCTGATTGAGGAGGAGTGTGACCGGATGGAGTACGAGGGGAGCGCGATGTTTGATGAATACCCGGATTATACGACCATCTATACTCTTCAAAAACGGATCAGCGAGGCAGCGCAAAAGAATGATGCTGCTTTTGGTACAGGTATGGAAGCTGCCGCGCGGGATCTTCCGCAGGAGTCAGATGCGGAAGCCTCCTCACGAGGGGAAGCACGTAAATCAGAACGGACAGAAGACTTCGTTTCACGAGGCGATCTGATCCGTGTCATGCTGCTGCAGGAGATGCACCGCCGGAGGTGCCGCCACAGATCCTGCGCGGATGAAAAGATGTTCTGATGGGGCGTTCATTTACAGAGATGAGGGATTTACTCCTGCGGAATGATTATTTATAAAGCCCAAAATCGTAAGAAAAAAACCTGTGGCTTTTTTCTTCCTGAGATAGTATACTGAATCAAATGAAAAACGTACGAAAAATCGTACGGAAAAACGTACGGAGGACGTAAAACAACGTACAAAAATCTTCTTGCCCATGATTATGGGCAATTTACAAACAAAATGCGAATAAAGATGCGGGTACGGACAAATATCAGGGGAGAATTTTATGGGAAATCTACTTAAGACAGTGCGAAATATGATCATACGGGTTCTGGTGCTGCTCGCAGTGTTTGTGGTAGCAGTTTATGTATTTGCAAGACTGCTCAATCAGGCGACGCCGAACACTTCGGAAACGATGGCGGATGCGACATTCCCGCTGGTCTATATGCAGGACGATGACGTCAGCTACAATTGTCTGCATGGCTATGCCTACGAGATGGATGTGAATTATATCCGCGACACGGTGACGATCCTGGACTCCAGCCATGAGCTGGATATTAAAATACAGCCCTTCAATACGAATGTCGAGAGCGTTTCCTACGAGGTGCTGACTCTGGACGGCAGTGAATCGCTGGAAAACACCAGTGTGATCAATCTTACGGAGGATGAAGACGGTTACCTGGAAGCGACCCTGACCATCCAGAATCAGGTGCTTTTGAATCAGGAATACATTCTCAAGATCCAGGTGTCCGCCGGGGCGCGGAATATCTATTTTTATACAAGACTGCTTCTGGAGGACGGACTGCATCTGGATGATTATCTGGACTTCGTGACCGGTTTTTACGCAAAATGCGTCAACAAGACAGATCAGGATTCCCTCGGCGTTGTGGTGGAGCCGGATGACACGACCGGCACCAGTCAGACCCTCGCGAGCATGGATATTCACGATACGGTCGCGCAGCTGATGTGGGGGTCGCTGAATCCTTCTATTTATTACAAGCCGACACCGAGCCTGGTTGACATTAATGGCACGACAGCTTCCTTTGTCCTGAATTACTGCATTTCCGCAGTGGACGAGGATGGCGTTACCAACCTCTACCGTGTCAAAGAATTTTACCGGCTGCGCTATACGGATACGCGCGTTTACCTCCTGGATTTCACGCGTACTACGGATGAAATTTTTAATACAGACCGCGAGGTACTTCAGTCAGAGGGCATTAATCTTGGTATCACAGACGGCGATGTGGAATATTTGTTTGATGATGGCAAAAATTATGTGGCTTTTGTGCAGGAAAATGAACTCTGGACTTATGACATTGATGGCGGAAAGCTGTCGCTTGTGTTTGGATTTTTGCAGGAAGAGGACATGGATTACCGCGACTTCTATGATCAGAATAATATCAAGATTCTGAGCGTGGGAGAGAACGGCGACGTGTGGTATGCCGTCTCCGGATATATGAACCGCGGCGACCATGAAGGAGAAAACGGCATTGCGTTTTATCATTATGAAAATTCCTCCTCTACTTCAGAAGAATTGCTTTTTGTGCGCACGATGGAGGCATATGACAGCCTGAAGCTGGACATTGACGCGCTCTCCTACCTTACCGACGACGGAGGGGACTGCTATATTCTGCTGGAAAATACAGTATATCGGATTGATCTGGCGACGGGCGAATACGAAAGCGTGATTACCGGCGTCAATAGCGGCTGCTATGCCAGCTCGGATTCAAACCGCTATTTCAGCTGGCTTGTAGAGGGCGAACGTTATAATTCACAGACGCTGCGCACGATTGACCTGGAGACCGGCGAGACGAGTGATGTGGTGTGCGGCACTGGTGAACGCGTCCGTCCGGTCTGCTACATGGGAGAAAATCTTGTCTATGGAGTGGCTCTGCTCTCTGACATCGACAGCTCCGCGGAAGGCTCTGAAGTATTCCCGATGTATGAGCTGGTGATTGTTGGGGAGGACGGGGAAACCATAAAGGAGTACACGCCGTCGGACGCCTATGTGGTCGGAGCTGAGCTGTCCAATAACATGCTGACTCTTTCCCGCGTGGCAAAAGTAGACGGGGAATTCGTGGAGACGACCGCGGATACGATTGTCAGCACGGATACGGAGGACAGCGTGGAGTATGGCCTGGCGACAGAGACTGATGATATCAAACAGACCGTGATCCTGCTGCGTGTCGGTACGACGATCACAAATACCAGTCCGCAGGTTGTGACAGGCAAATTCGCGTCCGAAAGCGGGGCGGCCACGGTGGAGATCCCGGTAAATGAGGACAAAGAGCAGCTTTATTATGTATACGCGGGCGGATGCCTGGACAGCAGCTGGCCGACCGCTGCGGAAGCTATTCAGCGAGCGGACGAAATGGTAGGCGTGGTCATCAACGACGCTAAGGAATATGTCTGGGAGCGCGGCAACCAGCAGGACGAGGCGAGCATCAGCCTGGACGACATTCCGGATATTGTCAAGACCGGGACGATGGATGTGGACGTGCTTGAAGCAGCGCTGCAAAAGGACGTAGTTGACCTGACCGGCTGCACGCTGGAACAGGTGCTCTATTTCGTCAGCGAGGGAAAAGCCGTTATCGCTGCTACGGATACCGGCAGCGTTATTATCACTGGCTATGACGACTATGGGAACCTGATCCTGTTGAATCCGGGCGAGACCGAGACATACTACTATGGACCGAACGACAGCCTGGAACTGTTTGAGGCGGCAGGCAATCGCTTTATTTCTTATCTGAATACGGATTTGTCCTGAAACTGGTCATGAATACAATACTAAGAAAAGAAGGCCGCAGACCTATGCCGTACAGGTCTGCGGCCTTCTCTTCTATATACGCAGGGCCGTGTAAGGAATATCCCATGCGAAGCGTGGGATGCCACCCGGCGAGGGAATATCCCATGCGA
>JAJBVE010000175.1:0-12266 GCA_020859995.1 Clostridiales bacterium | reverse complement strand
GAAGCGTGGGATGCCACCCGGCGAGGGAATATCCCATGCGAAGCGTGGGATGCCCGCGCCCCGCAATCAGAGATTGGGGGCAGAACCCGGCGAGGGGCAGAACCCGATCTTTTAGCAGATGAAATCTCGCGAAAAATCAGAAAATAACAGGAAAATTCAGACGATAAAAAAGCAACATATGATCAGGCGACCTCAAAAAAAGAAAAATCGAAAAGTAATCCTGCACAAAACAAACGGTCGTTGTCGAAAACAGAAGAGTAGCTTACAGATTTGTTTTCCCCATTTTATCCACATCTCGGTGGATAAAAAAACGTGGGAAAATGGACTTATACACTGAGTTATCCACATTATCCACATTTTTTGAACGAAAAAAGATTGGTTTACATATTTTTTCCTCAAAGAACGTGCGTTTTGTGGATTGTGATAAAAAAGGAAAAAATGTCAAAAAAAGTCGAAAAAGGGTTGACAGATGAGAAATCGGGCAAATGGTTGTATTTTCAGAAAATTCAATATATTCAAAATCTTCTGAACATATTTGCTCTTATGATACAATGAAAGCCGCGCAACTGAGATCGCCGCGCAACTGAGATCGCTGCGATTTATACTTTGGCAGAATATTTTATATTCGGGTTGACTTTTGAAAAGACGATCTTTATACTGAAACACGTAGTATGAAAATTGGCTGCCGGACGACAGCCGCATATGTTTTCGACATGGAGGTGTCATTATGGAAAACATGAAAAAGTATCTTGCTGAGATGATCGGTACGTTCGTGCTTGTCACATTTGGCTGCGGGACAGCGGTCGCGGTCGGCTGCTCCAGCGAGGCGGGCAGCGGTTATCTGCTGACAGCGCTGGCGTTTGGTCTGGTGATTGTCGCGATGGCGTACAGCATCGGCAACATTTCCGGATGTCACATTAATCCGGCAGTGTCTCTTGCGATGCTGATTCGCGGGCAGCTGAGTGTCACGGACTTTGTCGGCTATGTTGTATCTCAGGTCATCGGCTCCGCGCTTGGCTGTGTGGTGTTGGGGATTGTATTTGGCTTTGACTGCGGCTTTGGAGCGAACCAGATCCAGGCCGGGTGGACGAACGGATCCGTTCCGGCGGCGCTTCTGGTGGAGATCATCCTGACCTTCGTCTTTGTAATCGCGATTATCGGCGTGACCAGCAAGACGGAGAATACAGCCATTTCTGGTCTTGTGATCGGCCTGACGCTGACTCTGGTACATATTCTTGGCATTGCTCTGACCGGTACATCCGTAAACCCGGCGAGAAGCCTGATGCCCGCGATTTTTGCCGGCGGTACAGCGCTTGCCCAGGTATGGATTTTCATCGTGGGACCGCTGATCGGCGGGGCACTCGCGGCGGTTGTGTATGGCGCGCTGGAGAAATAATTTTGACTAAAAAACCGATTGACAAATCCAGCTGTCTGTGCCAAAATAAACATAATTTTTAGATGCCAAACCGATGAAGTGAAAGTCAAACAGGAGATGCGCTCACAGAGAGCGGGTGATGCTGGGATACCCGCAGTATGCAGCCTGCAAATGGGTCACGGAGGGCAAGGTGAACACCGCATGGCGGTCAGTAGCTGAGACGTTTGTCCGCGTTAAGGACTGGAAATGTATGCATTTCGCTGAGAGGTTGTCTTTTGTTTTCTGTGAAAACGGATGTGATAGTTTCACAGACAGGCAGGATGGCAAATAAGGTGGTACCGCAGTTAAAACTGTCCTTATGTTATTGTAAGGGCAGTTTTTTATGTGCACGGCCGCGTAAGGAGTTTTATGGCTTATGCCATACGCGGCCGGCGCGGGCGGATAGGGGAGAAAAACGTTCCCCTATCCGATTCCTTATTTTATAAGCAGGATCAATTTCACCGGAAAAAGCATGAGCGTGTTTCGGGACGGAGGCGCCATGCCGGCGTGAGATTTCATGCCCGGTGATTGCGATAGAGGAAATTTATTATTTCAGGAAAGACTTTGCAATGGCTGCGAATGTTTTTCCGCCTATGAAAGGAGAAATGGAAATGAAAAAGAGATTGGCAGTTTGTGTGATCGCGGCGTCGATGGCAGCTATGACAGTATCGGGGACGGCGATGGCCGAGGAGTACAAGGTGGGAATTCTGAAGTATATGGATCATGCGTCTCTGGATCAGATCGAGGACGCGATTCTGGCAGAGCTGGACGCACTCTCTGAAGAGGGCGAGGACACCTATGTTTATGAAGGTTACGTATACAGCGGGAATGGAGACGACTCGACCTTGCTGCAGCAGGCGTCACAGCTGATTAACGACGATCAGGTAGACATCGTGATTCCGATCGCGACGCCGGCGGTATCTCCGCTGACCACTGAGATCGAGGATCTGGAAGAGCCGATTCCTGTGGTGTTCGCGGCAGTATCAGATCCGGTAGGCTCTGATCTGGTGGATTCTCTGGATGCTCCTGGCGGATATGTCACAGGTACCAGCGACGCTCTGAATACCGAGGCGATTCTGGATCTGATGTTCCTGGCGAACCCGGATCTGGAGAAGGTCGGACTGCTTTACAGTCTTTCCGAGGATTCTTCTACTCAGCCGATCGCGGACGCGAAGGCGTATCTGGATGAGAAGGGGATTGAGTACGTGGAAGCGACCGGTACAAATAACTCAGAGATTATGCAGGCAGTGGAGTCTCTGATCAGCGACGGCGTACAGGCAATCTTTACCCCAACCGACAACACAGTCATGTCGGCAGAACTTGCCATTTATGAAACGCTGATTGAGGCAGGCATCCCGCATTACACGGGCGCGGATTCCTTCGCTGTAAATGGCGCGTTCGTCGGATTCGGCGTGGACTATGAACTGCTTGGCAAAGAGACTGCGGATCTGGCGATCGCGATTCTGCAGGGCGCGGATCCGGCTGAAACAGCGGTTGTAACGTTTGATAATGGTATTGTCACAGTCAATACAGAGACAGCAGAAGCACTCGGCATCGACTACAGCGTGTTTGAGGAAGTCGCTACCCAGATCGTAGAGGTTGTGACAGCGGAGAGCATGGAGTAAGAGCAAATCAGTAAATTGTGATTTTAATCAGCGGTACACATAAGTGCCGCTGATTATCCTGATAAATCGGTATCTGTTCAGTACATTCGCGGCAGACGCGAAGAATTGTCCGGATTCATTATAACAATGCATTATATGGAAAGGAGCCGGTTTTTATGACCTCCATTATCTCACTTTCAGTAGTAACAAACGCCCTCGAACTGGGGCTGATCTATGGGCTGATCGCGCTGGCTCTTTTCTTAAGCTATTCTATTTTAAACATCGCCGACCTGTCGACGGACGGCTGCTTTACCTTGGGATGTGCGGTCGGCGCACAGGTGACGATCATGGGGCACCCGATTCTGGGACTGTTCGCCGCGATGGCAGCGGGTGTCTGCTCCGGGCTGATTATGTCGTCGCTGCAGACCAGATTGGGCGTAGAGCCCATCCTTTCCGGAATTATCGTAAATACGGGGCTTTACACAGTCAATCTGGGCGTGATGGGGTTCTCTTCGAACCTTGCTATATTTAAAAAGGATACGGTTTTTACCCTTTGCAGGGAGCTGTTTGGAACGACCTGGTATAAGCTGATCCTGGCGGCCATTATTGTCCTCATAGTGTGCCTGATTCTCGCGTGGTTCCTTGGAACGAGGCTGGGCCTCTCTATCCGCGCGACCGGCGATAATGAGGATATGGTCCGCGCTTCCAGCATCAATCCCGGATTTACCATCACAGTGGGGTTATGCATTTCCGGCGCCATGACGGCTCTCTCCGGATGCCTGATCGGACAGTACCAGAAGTCCTGCGACATCAATATGGGCACCGGCATGGTGACTATCGCGCTTGCGAGTCTGATCATCGGTGAGACGCTGCTTGGCAAACGCTCAATTCCGCGCCGTATTCTCGGTGCCATCGTCGGCAGCTGTGTCTACCGCTTTGTCATTGCTATCGCGCTGCGGATGCATGTGCCGGCAGAAGCGATGAAGCTGGTATCGGCGGTCATTGTTGCCGTTGCCATCGCCGCGCCGTATCTGAAAGAGCGAGTGACGCTGCAGCGGCAGAAAATTGCGAACGCGTCCTCGGATAAATGATGAAAAATGGCGAATATGTCTGGGACAGACGAAGCAGATTCGCGTGATCCAGGATAAATGGGAAACGGCAATATGTCTGCGGGTAAACAAAGCAGATCCGCGCCGTTTGGGATAAATGGATATATCGTCAGGAAAAGGAGCAGCGGACATGCTGAAAATCACAAATGTCAAAAAAGTATTCAATCCGGGCACGGTCAATGAAAAGGTCGCCCTCGCGGGGGTAAATCTGACTGTTAATGACGGAGATTTCGCCACGATTATCGGCAGCAACGGCGCAGGAAAATCGACCTTGTTCAATTGCATCGGCGGGAGCTTCGTGCCGGACGAGGGGCATATTTATCTTGACGACCGGGATATCACTTACGTGGCGGAATATAAGCGCGCTGTGGATATCGGCCGCCTGTTTCAGGATCCGATGAAAGGGACTGCGCCTCACATGACCATCGAGGAAAATCTGGCGCTCGCCTATCTGCGCGTAGCCAAAAAGAAAGCGATATTTTCCCGGATTTCTACATCGGAGCGAAAAATGTTCCGGGAGCGGCTGGCTCTGCTTGACATGGGACTCGAAGATCGTATGAAACAGCCGGTCGGGCTCCTTTCCGGCGGCCAGCGGCAGGCACTGACGCTTCTGATGGCAACCCTGGTTCCGCCCAAAATCCTTCTTCTGGACGAGCATACGGCAGCCCTTGACCCGGCCACAGCAGACAAGGTCATTGCGCTCACGAAGCGTGTCGTGGAGGAAAATCATCTTGCCTGCCTGATGATCACTCACAATATGCATTCTGCCCTGGATATGGGAAACCGTACGCTGATGATGGATAATGGCCGTATTATTCTGGATATCAGCGGGGAGGAGCGGGCCGGTCTGACGGTGGACGGGCTGCTGGAAAAATTCCGCGCAGGCGCAGGCAAAGAGCTGGACAATGACCGGATCCTGTTTTCAAAAGCACAGTGAATACAGGCTGCATTTTGGCTTTACCTGGGAATTCATGAACTGACTCTTGTCTAAACAGCCTTTTTCTGTTATAACTGGTTTATTAAAACCTTGTGACAGAAAAGGGCTGTTTTTTGTGCGCTGGGGAGGACAGGGGGACGGTTGCTGCCTCTTGTTTGATTGTGAAGCATTGCAGTGCATATGAAAAAGGTCACTTTTTAGTGAACTGTTTAAGCTGCCCATGAGAATGAGGGAAAGAATGGAGGAATGGATATGGATATTGAAGATATTACTTTACGAATAAAAAGTCTTGGCAAGGATACGGTGGCTGAAGTGCAGAAGGTGGCCGAGGTCAGGCAGTACCGTTCTCAGATTACCGCGGAAAAGAAGCGGATCAGCGCAATGTATACGGAGATTGGAAAGAAGCTCTACGATGAAAACAGGGAAACACCGCCGGAAGGATTCGAGGCGGAATTTCATTCGCTGAAGGTAGCATTTGACACGATCGAAGAACTGCGGGGGCATATCCGCACGGCAAAGGGCGTGGCCTTGTGCCCAAACTGCCGGATGGAAGTGGGCATGTCCGAGCGTTTTTGTTCGAACTGCGGATGCAAGATGCCGGAAGTGATCAAGGTCGAGGGTGAGGAGTGGGAGGAGATCCCATTTGGAGAGCAGCCGGAGACTGGTGAGCCAGGGGAAGAGCCGGCAGCAGAAGCAACAGAAGCAGCACCGGAGGCAGAAGAGCCGGCAGCAGAAGCAACAGAAGCAGCACCGGAGGCAGAAGAGCCGGCAGCAGAAGCATCGGAAGCGGCTCGGGTAGCTGAAGGTTCAGCAGGATCTGTGTCCGAAACTGAGAATACTCCGGAGACCGGGGATGCAGACGGCACACAGAACCCGGAGGAAGCATAAAAATAAAACAAAGGAAACTCTCCGCGCCCATGCGGCGCGGAGGAAGGAATCAATTATGGACGCTGTTTTTGAACAACAGGAAATGAACGATCTGGTCGGGGAGATACTGGAGAGCTACCAGAAATACCCGGGGACCTGCAGCATTGATAAGGGAAACCGGCTGAACCGGGCAGAGATTATCGATATATTGGAGGAAATCCGGTGCCTTTTGTTTCCCGGATTTCTGGAAATGAAAAATCTGAATCGTGACGCGATCGGCTACCATGTGGGAGAACTTCTGGAGGATGTCCAGTACCGCCTCCGAAAACAGGTGGCCAGAGCGCTGTTTCACTCGGAGAACGCACCGCGGGATACGGCAGAGGCGAATGAGCAGGCAGGACGGATTGTCAGCGATTTTTTAAAGACAATCCCGGCGCTGCGCTCGATCCTGGATACGGACGTACAGGCGGCTTATGACGGAGATCCGGCCGCATATAATACGGATGAAGTTATCCTTTCTTATCCTGGCGTATTTGCGATCACGGTCAATCGTATCGCTCACGAGCTGCACAAGAGAAAGGTGCCGCTGATTCCGCGTATGATGACAGAGTACGCGCACAATCTGACCGGTATTGATATTCACCCGGGCGCCACGATCGGAAAATATTTTTTCATTGATCATGGTACAGGCGTCGTGGTTGGTGAGACGACCGTGATTGGTGATCGAGTAAAAATTTATCAGGGCGTGACACTGGGCGCGCTTTCTACCAGAGGAGGGCAGAGCCTTCGTAATAAAAAGCGTCATCCGACACTGGGAGATGACGTGACCGTCTACTCAGGAGCTTCTATTCTGGGTGGTGAAACCGTGATCGGGACGGGAGCGATCATCGGTTCGAACGCGTTTATCACATCCTCCGTGCCGCCGAGGACCAGGGTCAGCATCAAAAATCCGGAGCTGCAGTTCAAGGGCCGTGTAAGCATGACCGAGTTGGGACAGGAAGGCTTCTGGAAAAACAAAGCGGATATGGCTCCCGACAGCGGAGAAGATCCAACCGGTATGGCATCCTATATATAATAGTGAGACCGGATAATTAAGCAGCGCATATGTCATATTCGCCTCTGATGAAAGCGTTTCGAGGTACAGGATATGTTCATACTTGCGCAGCGATTTCCCATTGCGCGGGTTTCATTGACAGCCCCACAAGAGACGAATGCACTCGCACATATTTGCTTTGCAAGAGTAGATCCGAAAAGGAGGAATTTCGAATGGCAGACGAACAGAAAAAGAACTCACAGGAAATGGAAAACACTGTTTCGGCAGAGAAGAAGGAATCTTCCGGCACAGCTTCCGCAGCATCGGAGCAGACAATCAGCGAGACCTGGGCGGAGGATACGATTGCGGATCTGGATGAATTTATCGAGTCTCAGGGGATTTATATCCGGCAGTGATTCTGTTTTTGGCCAGCGGCAGTTGCCTGGCAGGCATTACAGGAGTCATATGATCGGACGTTTACGGGCAGCCGCCTGGCAGGCATTTACAGCAGTTGCCTGGCAGGCATTTCCGGCAATCATATCAGATGTCTGGTCAGAAGCCTGACAGGCGTTACAGCAGCCGCTCAGCCGCATACAAAAAGGCCGGGATGGTGATCAGCGAGCAAAGTGTGGAGAACGCGTACAGTTCCGATGAATAGGCGTAATTTTTGTGATATTTCAGAGCGAATGCCGTGCCGGTCGCGGCGCAAGGGCAGGCGGAGGCGACCAGGATCGTATAGGCCACGGTCGAATCCACATGCACAAGCAGAAGGATCACAAATACAATCGCCGGCATGAGGAGCAGCTTTCCGAAGGATACCAGATAAACGCGAGGATCACGCAGCATTGCCGGGATGTTGACCTGTGAAACAGAAACACCGGCGATGATCATGGCCAGCGGTGTGTTCATGTTTCCGATATAGTCCAGAGTGTCTGAGATAATAGGCGGAAACTTGATCTGCAGGAAAAAGAGCACCAGACCCAGCGTGCTGGCGAGAATCATCGGCGTGCAAAGATGGCGCAGCAGAGCCTGGGCGGAAGCGGAGATACTGCCGGCCGCAGGGGCGGATTTATCATCCATATCCTTCGTCATCAGTCCCAGCCCATGCGTCCAGGAAAAAATGTTAAAAACTGTCATATAGGCGGTCAGATACAGGACGCCTTCGCTGCCGAGGATGCTCTGTACCAGAGGAATCCCGATGAAGCCGCAGTTGGAATAAATGACAGCGAACCGCTCGACCGCGCAGTTATCGTATGCAGTTTGATGGGAGAGACCGCCTGGTTTTTCCTGGTCAGAGGAAGCTGTGTTCTGGGTATTTTCAGAAGAAAGCAATTGCCCGGCACTTGGCTTCCGGATCAGCAGCGTCGACACCGGGATCATGATCAGATGGGTGAGAACGGCGAGCGCGTACGAGATCAGCAGTCCCCGCACAAGATCCGGGCTGTAGTCCGTCTGCAGCGCAGTGATGGCGACGATCGGGTTTACCACCAGCAGAAGCAGGTTGGCGAGGGCTTTGTTGGCATGATCATCGATCAGATGCAGGCGGCTTACGAGAATGCCGACAAATAAGATCAGAAGCATTTTGATAATCTGGGTTATTATGACAGAAAACATGGCTGTATCCTTTCGTGTAGTGGTTTAATGCTGCGGAATATTTATGGTCGAGGCGGCAGCGAAGACACCGACGAAGGGAAGGCAAAGATTCCCTTATGACACAAAGCATCCAAAACGGATACAGGATGTATGTCAGGTGTCGGATCCTTCATGAGTTTCATAGAACACATCCACCAGGAACAGCGCGTTCGGCGGCGCGGTAAATCCGGCGAGAGAGCGATCCCTGCCATCCAGAATGGAAGGAATCTGAGAAGGCAGCACATCCCCCATGCCGATTTCAATCAGCGTACCGGTGAGGATCCGCACCATGTGCTGGAGAAAGCCGTCGCCGTGATAGCGGATATAGAGGATACCGTCTTCTTCTTCGAAATTGATGTCAAAAATTGTGCGCACGGTCGACTTTTTCATCTGCCGGTTCGCGCAGAAGCTGCGAAAATCATGCGTTCCGATCAGATATTGAGCTGCTTCCTGCATGCGTCGTACATGAAGCGGTTCCTCGACGCGATACAGATACCGGCGGTCAAAAATATGCGCGATTTCTCCGCAGTCAATCCGGTATTCATAGAGCTTTCCAACGGCGTTCAGCCGCGCGTGAAAACGCTCATCCACTTTTTGTACGGATAGGATGCGGATATCCGCAGGCAAATATTCATTAAAATAATCCTGGATTTCCCGGCACGAATAGCGGCTCATCATGCGCGGAATCCGGAAATTCGCGACCTGGCGCAGGGCATGAACCCCTGCGTCCGTCCGCCCGGAGCCATTCAGATCCACCGGCTCCCCATACAAATGCTCCAGGATTGCTTCCAGCTTTTCCTGGATCGTATTCGGCGTGTTGCCCTGCCGCTGCCAGCCATTGTAGCGGGTACCGTCGTATTGCAAAATCAGACAAAAATTAGCCATAACTGTCTCCTCCCGTAAGGAGCACCTGCATGAGAATCGCCTTTGGCGATGGGCAGGTGCGTAGGTGGCAAGGAATATCCCACCCGCTTTTTGGGTGGGATGCCACCCGGCGAGGGAATCTCCCCGCAAGCGGGTCCCCCCTTACCACAGAGAGCACCTGCATGAGAATCGCCTTCGGCGGTGCCGGGCGCCAGTGGCGTCTACACTTCGTTTCGGTCGGTTCTGAACGCGTGCCACTGGCACGCAGAACCGTTTGGCACCGACCGGAGCGAAGCGGAGAGGCAGGTGCGTACAGAGTTCAGTATAGCATTCTTTGCGCGAAATGGCAATTGGGGCGAATTTTTTATATTGATTGGAGGAATAACAGACATGAGACGAATCATATTGGCATCCGGCTCCCCACGCAGGCGGGAGCTGCTTTCACAGACAGGACTGGAATTCGAGGTAATTCCGGGAAAAGTGGATGAAGACGCTGTGGTTGCGAATCTGAATGCATCCTTTGCGGCTGCATCCGCTGCCGGCTCCGCGAAATCAGCGGTATCACCTGCCAGCGCTGCGGCTTCCACTACAGATTTTACGGCATCACCCGCAGGTTCTGCGGTAGCTTCAGACGATTCTGCGGCATCAACTATTTACCCTGCGGAGGTCGTCAAAGCGCTCTCCTCGAGCAAGGCTGAGGCTGTAGCCGCTCAGATTTCAGAAGGCATCGTGATTGGATCAGACACGATCGTCTGGGACGATGGCATCCTCGGAAAACCAAAAGACCGTGCGGACGCGCATCGGATGCTCCGCCAGCTGCAGGGACGAATCCATTCCGTATTTACCGGCGTGACCGTGTTAGTCAAAGAAGGAGAAACCGTTAAAAAACACACCTTTTTCTGTGAGACAAAGGTAGATGTCTACCCGATGACTGAGGCAGAAACGCAAAGTTATCTCGATACCGGCGAACCGATGGACAAGGCCGGCGCTTACGGTATCCAGGGAAAATTCGGCCTCTGGGTGAAAGGGATCGAGGGAGACTACAACAGTGTGGTCGGCCTGCCGCTCTCCGCACTTTGGCAGGTATTAAGGCAGTATGTATAAGGACCTGCGTGTTCACAGAAAAGACACAAATCTGTCATATAACAACCACATATTTAACACAAATCGGTCAAACCGAATTTTTATACTACCGTCAGCATGAAACAAGAGGTGTGTGGGCTGTCGGAAGGCAGAAAAGACCGGGAATAAGGAATCAAAGATCTCGTGAATGTCCCGCGCACTGGCTATAAATACTACTATATAAATACCATTTACTAAGAAGAGAGGGATTATTTATGAAGAACAAGAACGTTATTTCCATCGCATTGGCAGGAGTGTTGACGGTAGGGGCAGTCGCGGGACTGACCGGATTTGCGTCGAAGGATACAGTGAGCGCGACGACATTTACAGCAGAGTCCGATACAGAGGAGAGCACCTCGCTGCTGACGACAGTATCAGATGACAGCGTGACAGAGGAGAGTTCCTCGAGCGGCAGTTCTGCAACGCTGACAGTGGCTGAGGTAGCGGCGAAAGCGCTTCCATCAGTAGTGACGATTACAAATACTTCCGTGACAGAGCTGGAAAATTATTACGGAGGATATTACGGATATTTTTATGGATACGGTTATGACGACGACAGTACGATGACATATGAAAGTGTGAGCGTTGGCTCCGGCATCATTATTGGAGAGAATGATACCGAACTGTTGGTGCTGACCAATTATCATGTGGTGGAGGATGCGACGGAGCTTTCGGTGGGCTTTATCAATGAGGAAGCAGCTGAGGCAGTGGTAAAAGGTACAGACGCTTCCATCGATATCGCGGTAGTGGCAGTGCAGCTGGAAGACATTTCCGACGAGACCATGTCTGAGATCACGATTGCGGAAATCGGCGACTCCGACAGTCTGCAGCTTGGCGAGCAGGTCGTGGCCATCGGCAACGCGCTTGGCTATGGACAGTCCGTGACGACCGGTATTGTCAGCGCACTGAACCGTACGATTGAGCTGGATACCTACACGGCAGAGATGATTCAGACAGACGCGGCGATCAACGCCGGCAACAGCGGCGGCCCGTTGCTTGATATGAATGGCCGTGTGATCGGCATCAATTCCGCGAAAGCCGCGGACACTGGTGTAGAGGGTATGGGCTACGCGATTCCGATCTCGGATGTCGTATCGATCATCGAGGATCTGATGAACAAGCAGACCAGGACGGAAACCGTCAGCGAGGAAGAGAGCGCATATATCGGCATCACCGGACAGGAGGTTTCTTCTGAGATGTCCAGCGTCTACGGTATTCCGGAAGGTATCTATATCACAGAAGTAGCGGAGGACAGCCCAGCAGCGGAAGCAGGACTTCAGGCAGGCTACATCATTACGAAATTTGACAGCACGAGCGTAAGCTCCATGACGGATCTGAAGAGTCTGCTGGCTTACTATGCAGGAGGCGAGACAGTTTCCATTGTAGTAAGCTATCAGTCGAACGGCACCTATGTGGAAGAAACCATCGAGTTGACACTGGGACTGCTTTCCGATTATCAGGATACGACTTCGGAGGAGGAAGATACTTCAGATTCCAACGGCAGAGACGGCATGCCGGGAAATAATTAAGCAGAAAGCTAAGGCTGGGAGCACACAGCAAAATCCAAACGCAAAAAATGGTGTAAAGTGAGTAAAATTCCGTAAAAAGCAAGGCAAAAATATAGAAAATGCAGCGCTAAAGAATAAAAACTTTTCGCGATAAAAATGCTTGTATTTTCCCACAA
>JAJBVE010000039.1:20710-37612 GCA_020859995.1 Clostridiales bacterium | reverse complement strand
AGGCAAAAAATCTGGGATTCGGTTAAACCACAGCTTTTTATTCTTTGGCGCTGTCAGGATGGATTCCGTCTTGCCGACCTGCCTGGCGCCCTTTACAATCAAAGGATTATGATTCGGCGTATTCTTCCATTCCAAAAGAGTGTTGTCAATCTTTCTTTTCAGATAAATCATGTCTTTGCACCTCCTTATCCAAGGAGAGTATACAAAAAAATGAGCGACTATTCAAGTATTTTCCCTAAAATATGGGTGATTTTTTCTTATTTCATCCCAAAAACATGACGTTTTCTTTCCTCCTTTCCGTTTGAGGCTACGGCTTGCGTTACTTTGTTTCATCATCCTTCCAGTGCTGCTGCCGCCTCTTCCAGACACTGCCGGATGGGAATATGCTGTGGGCACCGGCTTTTCAGATGATTGTAAAATGGCCGCCAAAGGATATGGCGTTATCTCCTCGGTGAAAAACAGCTATACCCTCTACCTGCATTCCTAATACCATGACGTCAGAAAAAACGGCACAACCATCAGCAATACATAGGAAGCCAGCCGAAACCACCTGACCATATGCGGTATTTCCTTCCTCATTTTTGCGGAAAGCGCCCCTGTTACCATAACCAGCAGCAAAGCAGGGCTTATCATAGTGGAAAGCCCGAATACAATGCCGGTCACGCCCGCCAGAGGAACCGGAAGTGTAAAGCAGTAGCCGATCATCAGCAAAAGCGGAGCGCAGGGCGTCATGCCGTAAGTGAAACCTGCCGCCAGCATCGGCACTGTGCCTGATTTTTCTACTGGTTTTTCACACGCCTTACAGTCACTGCATTTTTTCTGTTTTTTCAGCTCCAAAAACCAACGAATGGTCAGGAGCACGCCGACACTGCTCATGGCTATCTGCGAAAACAGACGCAAATTAAAAGAACCAATATAACCGCTGTCGCTGATAAAGCTGCTGCTGACGATTGCGGAAATCGTACATAACAGCGAGACACTGGCCACTTTTCCCATGAAGAAACTTACAAATGAGAAAACGCCTCTTTTCACGCCGCCTGAATGGGATATTACATAGGTGGAAAGAAAGGTGCTGACGATTGGGCTGCAGCAGGTTCCGCACCCAAGGCCCACCGTAACGGCCGTCGCAAGTGCGGGAAGGAGCAACGAAAGATTCATCTTCCACCTCGCTCACTGGCGATTAAGGCTGCGCCAACAGCACCGTTAAACTGCGGATAATCCGCGACATAGACTTCCTTCATCAGTTCTTCCTCAAAAGCCCGGTGGATGCCCGTGTTTAATGCTCCGCCTCCCGTCATCAGGATATCGCCGCCTTTTTCTGATTTTTTCATCATCTTGATGATTCGCTTTGCCATCGACAGATGCATCCCCGCGAGAATATCGCGCCGGTCAAATTTTCTTGCCACCAGCGAGATCACTTCAGACTGTGCAAACACCACACAGGTACTGTTGATGTCGCACGGGGCCGTGCTTTCCAGAGAAAGCGGTCCAATCTGGTCGATCGTCGTCTCCAGAATCTGCGCGATCACCTCCATAAATTTCCCTGTGCCTGCGGCACACTTGTCATTCATGGTAAAATTCTTTACATTGTAATTCGCGTCAAGATAAATAATCTTACTGTCCTGCCCGCCGATGTCAATCACCATGCCGGGACGGTATCCCTCCGGCGCTGTCACGCGAACCCCATAGGCATGCGCTGTAATTTCCGAAATATCATCATCGGCAATTTCAAGGATTTTACGGCTGTATCCGGTCGCTATGATATAGCCGATATCGTTCCGGCTGATCCCATTTTTTTCACACAGATCCGCCACCATTTTCTTTGCGGTCCCGTTATTGTCAATTCCCGTCGGATACACCGCAGTGTCGACGACCTTTTCCTCTTTCATGAGGGCTGCTTTCAGGTAGGTGGAACCGCCATCCAGCCCAAGATAATAGTTTCCCATAGCTGTCACGCCTCCTTTTTGTATTCTTTGAGCTTAATCAACTCGATAAACGCCTCTATGCGGACACGGAGCTGCTCCACATCCTCCTCATTGTAGTCGCTCTCCACACGGATAATGGGAATATCCATTTCTCCCATCGCTTCTTCCACAAGCTGATATTCATAATCATAGATCAGGCAGCCGCGCAGCACATGGTAAATAACGCCCTGAATGTGATTGTCCTTTATCAGCTGCTTTATCCGGTAAATGCGCTGCGTGTTGTCCACGAACACCGGACAGGTGCAGGGCTTTGTGTACCTGGAAGCCAACGCGCGCATCATCCCGTCAAAGCTGGCATCAATCACGGATACCGGATCAGACAATCCGCGCTCCCCCATGCAGGTTTCATCCGCCGCAAGCACCCCGCCCATTTCCTCGATCAGAAGCGGGATCTTAAGATTGGGGAACGCAATAGGCGAACCCGTCACAAGAATGCGGGGCTGATTCTTCCTGCTCACAAAATGTCCCTGCTCCAGCCGCAGCTGCATTTCCGCATTGAGCCTGTGCATCTGCTTTGCCCACAGATCGGCAGGCATATAGGCATAGGCGTTCATCACCGCCATGACCTGCGTCCCGCTCATCAAAGCCGGGGCATGCCTGCGGTACTTCATAAATTCCGACATCTCATACTGTGCATTTCCGACCAGATTGATGCCTTCCGCAAGAGACTTTGCCGTGACCTGTTGTCCAGTTTCCTTTTCCAGAATCGGGATCAGACGATACAGTTCCTTCAAGAAAACCGCTGTGTCGGCGTCCTCCTTTTTCAGAGGCGGAATGTGAAGCGGGACTGTGTTCTTCACGGTGTCAATCACCCCCGCGAGCTTCTTTTTGCAATCGCAGGTCACCGGCGCGATCAGAAGGGAGCAGTTATCAAATACGGGAAGCGCCCTGATTTTCCCAAATCCCATGACCGCTTTTACCAGAGGGCAGGCGTCGCGTGGAATGTAATCGTCCCCGATGGAATACGCCGTATAGCTGCCGGAACACAGGCGCACGGGTCTGGCACCTGCGGCGTAAATCAGTTCTGCCGGAACCATGACACACAATGTCCCGATGCTTTTTCTGTCTTCCGGATCCTGAATATCTGAAAGCTTCACATAGGTATTTTCCAGCACATCAAAGAAAGGGGCTGCCGCATCCGGCATATCCGAGAGTTCCTTTGCGCGTCGTAAGTAAGACGCAGCCACCCTTGTAGATTTCCTTATAAATAATTCCCGCTGCCGTTCCTTGATTACACTCGGCTCTGCCAACGCTCACCCCTCCTCTTTCTCTGAAAATTTTGACATAAAAGTTTTTCTGGATGACTGATAAATGGTTTTTCCGCAGAAGGTCATGGATAAGGCTTTATCCTCCGGACATTTATGGATACATTCGCCGCACATCATACAGTCAACGGTCTGCACATTTTCCTTCTCTCTTTCGGTATAAATACTTTTAATCCGCATCGGGCAGGCATCATAGCAGGCTCCACATTCTGTACAGGCCGTACAGTCCTTCTTGAGCTTAAACAGGTTGAACCGTTTGAAAAGCCCCATCAGATACCCCATCGGGCAGATAATGCACCAGAAACGTTTGATAAAAAAACTGCCGACCAAAATCACGGCTGCGAAAAAACCGCCGAGATATAAATTGGTCCAGAAACCGCCCTGCGCGGTTGTAAATACCTTTAACGGACAAATATTGCAAAAATCGCCGCCTGTAAAAATAAAACCTAAAAACAGTACAATCCACACCCATTTGATCGGCTGCAAAAATCGGTTGATCCGATCCGTCACCACAATCGGGCGAATATGCAGCGCCCTGCGCAGTTTGTCCATCAAGTCCTGTAACAGACCGGCCGGACAGAGGAATCCGCACAGAATTCGTCCCAAAAAGAGAAAGCAGAGTAACAGCGTTCCTAAAAATGTAAGCGCATAGATCAGATTCAGCACAGGAAAGTCTTCCCCATATCGGCTAAAAAGATATGGAAGATGGGACAGATAATAGCACGGCACCTCCACTACCTGATCCAGATTAAACGGACAGCCAAATACCGGTATGGCGATTGCATTCCACAGCTGCCCCTGATGAATCAGCTTCCCGGCATAGGTCCACAGGAATGTTCCGGCAAACAGACACAGCCATCGTATCATCAGAAATTTCGACGTCGTCTTCTGATGCAGCGTATTCGGATAAATGCCGACACATTCTCTGGAATAAATTTTGTATTCCGGATTGTTCCTTTCCATTCGGTTTCGGATCAGATGCACCGCCACAATGCCGATGCCCGCCAATGCGAAGACGAGCAGTAACGGCAGCTGCGCTTTCCAGAAATGTACGGAGAAATATGCATAATCCTCCAGCGCGTATTGCATGCGGTACACGGTTTTCCCGTCCGGCGAATAGGAGGCCGTAAATCCTTCCCGGATATCCCGGATGGGGAGTCCGTCAATTCAGCCATTTTCATTTGTCTGGTATGTATTCGTCTCCCCATTATAAGATGTTACCGTTATTTCCGCGTCTGTCAGAAGTTCGTTTTCGTAATAAACCATGATGTACTTGCGTTCAGCAAACACAAGCTCAAACGGAATTTCCTCCGACAAAAAACTTTGGGGCGCAGGATTAAAAGAATTCGATCCAAAGTCAGCGCGCGCATAGTCATAAACCTGTTCGTTCTCTCCGTCCCCGTCAATGTCCATCTCTGCCACAGGGAGCGCAGCAATAAAATGTCCGAGAGAATCCTCCGCGATTGGACTTTCACTGCCATAGGTTACAGAAATCTCCCCTGTCTGCGTAAGCGCATAGACGGTCAGGCTTTCCTGCGAAATCCCCTCATCGATTCCGTAAAAAACTTCCTTTCCGTCATCCCCATAAGAAAACCATACGGAGGTAGCTGCGGACAGAGGCTTTTCCTCCTCTGATTTCATATACTGGTAGTCTGAAACCTCCATATGATAATCATACAGGACGAAATTCGTTGCGAAAAAGGCTGACACAAGCAGAAACACGCCGACAGCACATACCACCGCTATCCCGATTTTTCGTTTCTTCATGCTGTCACCCTTTCCTTTCTGTATCTGCGCTGGTTCAAGATTTCCGAAAATGCCTCCATACGGACGCGAAGCTGCTCGATGTCCTGGTAATTATAATCGGTTTCCAGCCGGAACACCGGAATATCCCGTTTTTCAAACAATTCCTCAAAACGATCCAACTCAAAATCATATTCGATCTGGCCTTTCAGCACGTGATAAACAACGCCGTCGATCTCTTTTTCTGTAAGCAGCTTTGCAACGCGATCATAAAGCGCATCATTTTTTACATAGGCCGGAGAGGCATCATTCTCGTAAAATATATCTGCCGCATTTTTTTCCGGCAAAAGCTCCTCCCCGGAATATCCCCGCATGGAAAGTGTCGTGTAATCGATCTGGTCGCATAACGTAAGCCCTGCTTCTTCCAGCAAAAACGGAACCTTATAGTTTGGAAAATAGATCGGCGAGCCAAGCAGCAGAACGTTGCCATTTTTATCACTTTGAATTCTTTGTTCGCTCTGAATCTTTTGTTCACTTTGAATTTTTTCTTCGCTTTGAATCTTTTCTTCGCTTTGAATCTTTTCTTCGCTTTGAGTCTTTTGCTCTCTCTGCAGCCGCTCCGTCAGACTGCGCAGCCGGCGGCACCATTCCGAAAGGTCCTCCGCGCAGTAATAACTGCCTGCAACAAACATTCGGACAACTCTGCTCAGCTTGTCCTGAGACGCGTTCTGGAAATCCTGTATCTGCTTTTTTGCCGTCAGAATCTGCGCCTGCGATTTTCGCAGCGTCCGATTTGTCATCGGTCTTTTCAGATGCAAAGAGATCGCATCCCGACACGCTTCGTATTGCCGTCTCCATTCGAGATTCGACTGCGTGTCCTTTACGGGTGGGAAATGACAGGTCTGTACCTTGTATCCTCTGGATTTCAGGATATAAGCCAGTTTCCTTGTACTATCGCTGACCAGAGGAATCAGGATCAGTGCCTTTTGAGCAAAACCAGAGAGAATATAGCCAAGTCCGGATCTGCTGACCGGGTCCGTGTCTCTCGGAACCATGTCATCCGCCCACATGGAGCTTGCCCGGCTCCCGCCCAAAATCCAGTAAGGCATCCTGCCCGCTACAAGCACCAGCTCCTCCGGAATGTTGGAACCGATCACGACAAGGCCCGAATGATTTTTCTCAAGACCGGTGAGATAATGATTCCTGACACATTTCTCGAAATATTGCAGCTCCTCATATGCGGGCATGGTTTCTGCAAGCCTTTGCAATACATCGTCCACTTCTTTTTTATATGTATGGAGATCCATTCTGTTTTCTGTGTCCGGCATGGCAATCCACCTCCGTCTGCCACCTTTCATTTAATACCAGTCATGTTTTTCGTTCCGATCCAGAGTGTTGATCTGCTCCATCTCCTCATCCGTCAGTTCAAAACCAAACAGATCGAGATTTTCCCGGATATGATCCGGGTCGCTGGAGCCTGGAATCACCACGACACCTTTCTGCAAATTCCACCGCAGGATTACCTGGGCGGAAGAAACGCCGTGAGCTTCAGCGATAGCGGAAATGGTTTCATCCCCAAGCAGCTCTGCTGTATGCCCGCGCCCACCAAGTGGATACCAGCCCTGCACAACAATCCCCAGGGACTGAATATAGGGGATGACATCATTTTCCTGATAGTATGGATGGATTTCGTTCTGTACCAGAGCAGGAGTGATGTTCACCTGGGGCAGAAACTCCTCCAATTCCTCCACATACCAGTTGGACAGGCCAATCGAATGCACCTTGCCGTCTGCGACCGCCTGCTCCAGCGCCAGGTATGCTTCCACATCGCCATCTCCCGGATGATGCAGAAGAATCATGTCAATATAATCCAGCCCCATCTTATCCAGAGCCGCGTCGATGGCCTCAGCGGCATAGCTGTACTGGTTGGGATAGAGCTTTGTGATTACAAATATTTCTTCTCTTGGCACATCAGAGTCCCGGATGGCCTGCCCGACAGCAGCCTCGTTGCCGTACATATATGCGGTGTCAATCAGTCTGCCGCCCGCTTCCAGCAGCGCCGCAATGGAAACGGCACATTCCTCGTCTGTCAGGCTGTAAGTGCCAAGCCCCATGATGGGCATTTCATAGCCGCTGTTTAACAGTACAGTTTTCGTTTCAAAGTCAAATTCACCCACGGTGCGCACCTCACTTTCCGGTAATTCCTGGCTATCCGTCCATTCCGCAACATCCTTTTCCGATAATTCCAGACTATCTGTCCATTCCACTATATCCTTTTCCGGTAATTCCAGACTGTCTGTCCATTCCACTATATCCTTTTCCGGTAATTCCAGACTGTCTATCCATTCAGCCACGTCGCTTTCCGTTGCATCCCCTGAGAACCGCCGCCCCTCCATCCAGGTAATGGTATCGGAGCAAAGGCTGTGGAGGTTTTCAGCGCTGGAGCCAATGCCGCTGCTATGGGAGGTGCAGAATGGGATGATTGTCACATCAGAAAAATCATAACTCTCCAAAAAAGTACTGATGATCCGCGGCGCCTGCCCGTGCCAGATGGGATAGCCGAGGAAAATCACATCATACTGTTCGATGTTTTCCACACTGCCGGAGATTGCAGGACGAACGGAATCATCCGCCTGCTCCTGGTCAGCACGCCCGCCGGTATAATAGGCCAAATCCTCCTCCGTATAAGGATCTTCCGGCACAATTTCGTAACTGTCTGCGCGGGTTTCTTCGGCAATCCACCCGGCAATCTGCCCGGTTGTGCCGGTGCAGGAAAAGTACGCAACCAGGATATTGCTGCCGGAAGAAATGCTGTCTGAACCAGTCGCTTCATCCCCGGTTTCTTCTGATGTATCCGTATCCGTTCCTTCCGTCCCGCTCTCCGCATCCGATTGACTGTCCGTAATCGAACCAGAGCTGTTTTCAGAATCGGATGCCCCCTCCGCTCCCGCAGAACCGCAGGCCGCCAGCATGGAAATCATGCAAACCAAGAGAGCCAATGCTATCCATCGCTTCATGCTATCCCTCCCCGTTTATTTTTTTGATCATTTTTGCAGGTACACCGCCTACCACTGTAAAAGGCGGTACATCTTTTGTCACGACTGCTCCGGCCGCTACAACTGACCACTCTCCGATAGAAACTCCGGAGAGAACTGTCGCGTTGGAACCGATCCACACATGCGCGCCGATTTTGATGGGCGCATAATGATTTTTCCGGTTCTGTGCCGGATCCAGATCGTGGTTTATAGTCGCCAGCACCACGTTATGGCCGATCATAACGCCGTCCCCGATTTCAATCCCGCCCTGATCCTGGAAGTGACAGCCGGAGTTAATAAAAACATCTTTTCCAATATGCGTGTTCTTCCCAAAATCCGTATAGAATGGCGGAAACAGACGAAAAGTATTATCGATTTGCCGTCCAGTCAGGCGGCCCATGATTTCCCTGATTTCATCCGGCGTGTGGTATTGGTTGTTCAGTTCCATGCTGATACGGAGTGCCTCCTGATAAAGCATATCCGCATAGGCGTTGCATTCCTCGTTGTCACTCATCTCATCGTAGTAGTTCGCAATGATGTCTTCGACTGTCAATATTTCCTTGCCCCCTTTTTATCCAGCCAATTCACAAGATAATCCAGGCAGTCCAGCTTTTTCTGTTCTACATGGATATGATCCAGCAAATCTCTGCGGCTGTTTTGCAATGTAACCCGTAATTCCCCGTCTCGTCCTTCTTTTTGCAGCAGGACACAGTAAGCGATCATTTCCTCTCCAAAACCAATGTCCACAAGATTTTGATAGAAACGCTGGGATTCATTGTTTGCTTCCGGCATGACTGCCCACCTCCTTGTTGTCTATATTTTAAACTGGGGGCACCGGAACATCAAATACTTAATTTCTATTTCTGGATATTCTTGAAAAGAATATCTGGCTGCGGTAAAATGTGAGCAGGGATTTTCGCCGCTTGCGAGTGGATTAAAATACAATCAAAATATGGAGGATCGACTATGGAATTGCGGGTTTTACGTTACTTTATCGAAGTTGCCAGAGAAGGCAGTATTACGGGTGCGGCCAGGACGCTGCACATTTCCCAGCCTACTTTGTCGAAACAGCTCAAGGAGCTGGAGGCTGAGCTTGGATGCAAGCTGTTTGTCCGGGGAAATTATAACGTGCACCTGACGGAAGAAGGAATTTTGCTGCGCAAGCGTGCGGAGGATATTCTGGATATGGCGGACAAGACGGTGGGAGAATTTCAGTCTCTGAACGATGTGACAGGCGGCGATGTGCGGATCGGCTGCGCCGAATCCTGGCTGATCCACCACCTGGCCAGTACGATCAAGGATTTTCGTCTGCAGTATCCGGGGCTGCGCTTCCACATCACCAGCGGAGACACCCGCGTGGTGGTGAATGATCTGGAACAGGGACTCTCCGACTTCGCTGTTATTGTAGAACCGCCTGACCTCTCAAAATATAATTATCTCTCCCTGCCGGGCGGCGATACCTGGGGGCTTTTGATGCGGACAGATCAACCTCTGGCGCAGAAGGCCGAGATCCATCTGGAGGATCTGCAGGGTCTTCCGCTCATTATTTCCCCTCAGGCCATCCGCACCGACCTTCCAAGATGGTGCGGCGAGGCGGCCGATCAGCTGAATATCATCGGAACCATCAACCTGTTTTATAATGGCACTGTATTTGTAAAGGAGGGACTGGGATGCCTGCTAGTCTTTGACCGCCTGGCGGATGTCAGCCCTGAAAACGGCCTGTGTTTTCGGCCGCTTTCCCCAAGGCTGGAGACAAGGATGTATATCATCTGGAAGAAGTATCAGGTCTTTACGCCGATCGCGGAGAGGCTGATTGATCTGCTAAAAGAGCGGTTTGCCGAGTAGCAGGATCGCCAGATTCTGGGGCTCTGGACATCCGGGTGGATATCTGTTTAGCCCTCGCTGGGTTATGTCCACAATTTCTGATTGTGGATGCGTGCTTCCCGCATGTTATACGGGATATTCTCCAACCGAGGTAAAACGTAGAACATTTTTTCGCATAACATTTCCGAAAAAGTGTGGGACATTTCTGCGGTTTCGTCCGTCTAATGTATGAAAGGAGGAAACGAGCATGGAAGAATTAGCTGAGCTGGCCAAAAGAGCGGCCGGGAAGGATGCTGACGCGTTTACAGCCTTGATGCAGTCGCAGATGCAGAATATGTATAAGACGGCGCGCGCGATTCTGTCAAATGAGGCCGACATCGCCGATGCGATTTCCGAGACCATTCTCACCTGCTGGGAAAAACTGGGACAGTTGAAGGATCCGGCCTGGTTCCGCACATGGATGACGCGGATTCTGGTCAACAAATGCAATGACCTGATCCGGCAGGGGAAACATCTGTATATGCCGGGGGAAGTGCCGGAAATATCCACGGCGGATTCCGGATTTACAAATGCCGAATGGAATGAAGCGCTGAACATGCTGGATGAGAAATACCGTCTGGTGCTGATGCTGTATTATGTGGAGGGCTACAAAACCAGTGAGATCAGCGCTATTCTGGAGGTAACCGAGAGTACGGTGCGCACACAACTGGCTAGGGGACGTGAAAAGCTGGCACAGGCTGTTACAGGTAAAAAGCGGAAGGCCGCGCATCAGGAATCGTCTGGCGGAGGTGCTGAGCGTCCGTGGCGCTCATTAAGCACCGATCGGAGCGATAGTGGAGAGGCGGCAGCCTGCGACCTGCATCAAAATCCGATGAAGGGCAAATAAAGGAGGCGGATGAGATTATGAAAGAAATAAAAACAGATCGCCGGCAGACGGATGATGAGCAAAAGAATTCCGAAAAAGTCTCCGGGATGGAACTGGGTCCCGGTGAAATCATTGAAATACTGCGGGAGGATATTGAGATTCCGGAAGCTGTAAAACAGAAAGCAAATGCGGCTTTTTCTAAGGTATATCAGGAAACAGAAGCGAATGCGGCTTTTTCCAGAATACAGCAGGAAGCGGAAGCGACCGCATCTTCCAGGAGACCGGAGAAAGTCAGGGATGAAAAAGAACATGTGCGTGGGAAAGAATCCATGTATGAGGACGAACTCATGTTGGAAAACCACGAAAGAAAAGAAAACTCTTTGCGCGGGAACTCCCCGGGCGGAAGCATTTCAGGCAACAGGTCAGGCGAGCAGACACAAAAAAGCAGCAGACGCTCCGGCGCTGGAAATAGAAGCACCCGCAAACGCGCACTGACCGTCGGAATTGCGGCGGCATGCGCAGTGATGATCTGCGGTGTCGGCGCGGTGGCCGCATACCGGCAGTGGAGCCGCTCTGTAGAAAAGGGAATGCAGGCGAATGAAAATCAGCTCGCCGACATGGAAGCTGAACAGATGCTGTCCGTATCCGGAGTATCCGTGACAGACCAGAGCGTGACAATTACATCCAAAGAAGCCATTGTGGATAGTCACTATGCTTATCTCGTATTCAAAGTAGAGGGCTATCCCCTGGAAGATGGCGCACAGCCGGAATTTACAGATGTGGATGTGAGCGCATCCGACGGAAAAGACCTGTATCTGGAAGGAAGCGGAGCTACTTCCTGCAGATTCTATAACGGTCTGATTGTCGGCGAAAACGGAAAAGCTGTAAATGCGGATGGCAGTGAAATAAAAACGGATGCGGACGGAAACTGGCTGCTGCAGTATGTGCAGGACGACGGGAGCCTGGAATACTGTATTACCCTTTATTCCACAGAAGAGGGCGCATTTATCGGAAGAGATCTGCACATCGAATTTCAGGGACTGGGTTCCTATATAGAAAATTCTGAGGAGGAAATCAGGACAGACATTGGCGGTACCTGGAGCTTTGATCTGACTCTGTCCGGCTCCCCAAACACGACCACCTTCGATCTGGACGAGGTGCTTGGAGAGAGCGGCGCGACTGTGATTCAGGCTATTCTCTCGCCACTTTCCGCCACCATCTACTATGAATTTCCTTATTCCGAATACACGGTAGAAGCTGAAGATGAAGATGGAATGACACGGATCACCACTCTGTTTGAAGAAGCGCCAGCCTTTCTCGGCTTCCGCATGAAGGATGGCACAGATATCCGTTATCTGACCGGCGGAGGCTCCAATGGCTATGATAACGACATGAATGATACCGAAAACGGTGAAAAAACTTTTTATCGTGTAATACAGGGCTATGGACGTGTCATTGATGTGGATGAGATCGAGAGTCTGCTGTTCCTGAAATCCTATCCGGAGAAATCGGAGGATGGAGAAACGACGCTCACGGATGAGAATCTGTATATTGTACCGCTGCAGTAATGCTTTTCATGCCGATTGCGAAGAAGATGATCGAATCATCGAAAGTACAGTTTGCGAAAACCAGGATTAAATCGCTGAAAAAGCAGTTTGGTGAATACCAGGGCTGAATCGCCAAAAAAAGCAGTTTGATAAATATCAGGGCTGAATCGCTGAAAAAGCGGTTTTCTGAGATTCAGAAAACCGCTTTTTAATTTATGCACACGGCCGCATAAGGAATTATTCCGGCTAAAGCCGGACGCGGCCGGCGCAGCGGATAGGGGAGAAAGGCGTTCCCCTATCCGATTGATATGTCACCTTATTCATATCCTCCAGGCCGCAGCCTGCTCATTTGCAGCACCGCGCCGCCTCATTCATACTCTCCCAGCCACCGCAGGCTCGTCTCGGGCACTGCAACGCCTTTTTTCAGACTCTCCGGTACGTCCAGAATCCGCTGGTTCCTGCTGCCGCGAAAGTTCAGCTCGAGGCTTCTCTCTTTCATCAGAAAGGGGCCGTCGACCAGCACATCAATCGTTTCCAGAAGCTGGTGCTGCTCCTTCGTTCCCTCCAGAAGCTCTTCAAAGAGGAAGCCCGTGTAGGCCGCGATTTCATACCCATCCGCTTTCAGCAGCCTGCCAAGTCTGGCAAACTCTCCCGCCTGCGCAAATGGCTCCCCGCCGGAAAACGTGACTCCGCGGACGAGCGGATTTTGCCGGACGATTTCAGCGACTGCTTCCGGCTCCATCGGCGTGCCGGTGCCGAAAGGCCAGGTCTCCGGGTTCTGGCAGCCGGGACAATGATGCGGACAGCCCTGGCAGAAAATCGTTGTGCGAATCCCCGGGCCGTCCACAATGCTGTCGCTGACAATGCCAGCAAGGTCAAGCATGGGATACTCCGTGCTTCACTCTGTCACGCTCTTCGGCACGCTTCGCGTCGTTCCACTTGTCCATCGTTCCTACCAGGTAGCCTGTGATGCGCCGAATCCGCTCAAAGCCAACTCCCTGCCCCATTTTCTCTTCTACGTTCACTTTTACTGACATAGTCGTATTCTCCTTTCCTTTTTACGATTTTAGCCTGAGTATCACTACATTGCTGTTACTCTATCCCCTGAAATGCCGGCATCTCCGGATACATCTTTTTCAGCTCGTCGATCCGCTCCGGAGCGATGGATTCGCCCTCGCGGCGGCCGCAGCGCGGGCACACATCTCCAATCACGCCCACGTAGCCGCAGATGGGATCGCGGTCCACCGGATGGTTGATACTGCCGTAGCCGACGCCGCAGTCATGCATCCAGCGCACAACTGTCTCAAATGCCTCTACGTTCTTTGTTGTGTCGCCGTCCAGCTCCACGTAGCTGATATGTCCGGCGTTGCAGAGCGCATGATACGGTGCCTCCAGCCTTATTTTATCATAAGCGGAGATCGGATACCAGACCGGAATGTGGAAACTGTTTGTATAATATTCCCGGTCTGTGACTCCCGGAATCCGGCCGTAGCGCTTCTGGTCAATCCGGATGAACCGTCCGGAAAGCCCTTCCGCCGGGGTTGCCAGAAGTGTGACATTCATCTTCAGCTCCTGCGACTTCCGGTCGCAGAAATCACGCATATGGCCGATGATCGCCAGGCCCTTTTCCTGCATCTCTTCGCTCTCGCCGTGATGGTGTCCGTAAAGTGCCGTGAGGGTTTCCGCAAGACCGATAAATCCAATCGAAAGCGTCCCGTGCTTCAAAACCTCCCGGATGCTGTCTCTCGGGCCAAGCTTATCGGAATCCAGCCAGATGCCCTGCCCCATCAGGAACGGGAAATTGTAGACACATTTTTCTGCCTGTATTTCAAACCGGTCCAGCAGCTGCTGCATCGTCAGCTCCAGCATCTGATCCAGCTTTTCATAGAAGACCTTTTCCGCAATGTCGTTCAAACACGCGGCATTCTGTAAATGACCGAAACATTCCGCATCCGAATCGGTGCGGGACGACAATTCCATTTTCGCACTCTGGGCGCTCTCAATCGCCAGACGCGGCAGGTTGATCGACGTAAAGGAAAGATTACCGCGCGAATACGCAATCTCCCGCGTCGGATCGTAAACATTTCCCATAACACGGGTGCGGCAGCCCATGGTCGCCACCTCGGTCTCCGGGTGCCCCGGCTTATAATACTTAATATTGTACGGCGCATCCAGGAAGACAAAATTCGGGAACAGTCGCTTTGCGCTGACTTTGCAGCTTAAGCGGAACAAGTCGTAGTTCGGATCGCCTTCGTTGTAATTCACGCCCTCTTTGACCTTAAAAATATGAATCGGGAAAATACAGGTCTCCCCATGTCCGAGCCCCGCGTCCAGCGCCAACAGCACATTGCGGATCGCCATCCGGCCCTCCGGCGAGGTGTCCGTGCCATAATTGATCGACGAAAACGGCGTCTGCGCGCCTGCCCGGGAGTGCATGGTGTTCAGGTTGTGTACAAAGCCTTCCATAGCCTGATAAGTATCGCGGTTCGTCGCCCGAAGTGCTCTCTTGCGTGCCCGGCTCGTCGCCCAGATGGCATCCTCAGCCGACAAAGACATCTGCTTCTGAATCGCTTCCGCCACAGCCTGATCGAATTCCGGGCGATTCTCCAGCCGCAATGTCTCACCGGCAGCCTCCTCCGTACTCTTCAGCGCCGCCTTCACCGCGTCCAGGGCGTCATCCAGATCCTGCAGATCCTCAACTGCCAGCGCAAGCATACGGGTAAACTCCTTGCGGAACGTCTTTACGATGCCTTCGGCCATCGCATAGTCAAAATTCGGGATCGACTGTCCCCCGTGCTGGTCGTTCTGGTTCGACTGGATAGCGATCGCCGCCAGCGCGGCATAGCTCTGAATGCTCTGCGGCTCCCGCAGATAGCCGTGCCCGGTCGAAAATCCGCCGTGGAACAGCTTCAGAATATCGATCTGGCAGCAGGTCGTGGTCAGGGAATAAAAATCAAAATCGTGGATATGAATATCCCCCTCCCGGTAAGCCTTCGCGTGCTCCGGGCGCAGCAGATAAAGCTCATTGTAGGCCTTCGCCCCCGCACTTCCGATCTGCAGCATGCTGCCCATGGCCGTATTCCCGTCGATATTGGCATTGTCCCGCTTCATATCGCTGATCAGCGCGTCAATGTTCGTAATCTCGTCGATGGTCTTCATCAGAGAGGTGTTGGCTTCCCGCGCGCGAGTACGATTCGCGCGATAAAGAATATATGCCTTCGCCGAGGCGCCAAAACCATGGTTCATCAGCTGCTGCTCCACCATATCCTGAATATTCTCAATTGTCGGAGACTCATCATGAAACATGGCCTCCAGCTCCCGCTGTACATCATTGGCCACCCGGGCCGCGTCCGAGGCGTCTCCCTCCTTCGTCTCCAGCAGCGACTTCAGAATCGCTGATGCAATCTTATTCTGCTCATAAAGGACGACCCGGCCGTCCCGTTTAATTATGCTGTGAATCATTGAAAAAATCCTTCCTGCCCCTGTCTGCTCCTGTCTGCAAGCATGTCGGCATAAAACTATATCTTGTGTTTTTTAGCTGCGAACGAACTATATTTTGTCATATAGAGAAGCATTTGTCAAGAGAAGATTCCTAATGTATAAAATAAGGTGCATGAAGAGCCCTTACCACTTCTGGCATGCCCGATACCCATTGTCTGGCTACACCCGAAAACATTTTAAAGCAATCTTTTCTTCGGACAAAATTTCTATCAAGTAATAATAGATTTTCCCTGATTATTGTGTTATGATGAGCGCATGGAGGTGATGCGAGTCTATGGAAACAGAAACTACGCTTTCAGAAAGCATTCGCATTACAGAAGATAAAGCCAGGTTGGATGCCGCGTGCAAACGGATTCTTTCAGAAAAAATCATTCTTGCCTGGATTATGAAAAGCTGCGTAGCGGAATTCAGAGACGTACCCGTCAAAGAAATTGCTGACAAGTACATAGAGGGAACTCCGGAGGTCTCTGAAGTCCCGGTTATGCCGGATGAAGTAAAATCATCCAGAATTACAGGTTCGAACACAGAAGATAAAACCATCAATGAGGGGACGATATACTATGATATCCGTTTTTGTGCGGCTGCACCACGTTCCGGTGAAACAATCCGGCTAATACTGAACGTGGAAGCACAGAATAATTTCTATCCCGGATACTCATTGGTCACAAGAGCTATTTATTATTGCAGCAGAATGGTTTCATCCCAATATGGAACCGAGTTTACAGATTCTCACTATGAGAATATCAAAAAGGTTTACAGTATTTGGATTTGTATGAATCCGCCAGAGGAACGTCACAACAGTATAAGCGGCTATAGCATGAAGGAGGAAAATCTGATTGGCAATGTAAAAGAAGCCGTGGAACACTACGACCTGATGACCGCCGTCATGATCTGCCTCGGCAGGGAAGATGACGAAAACTACAGTGGCATTCTGAAACTTCTTGATGTTTTGTTTTCAAAAGAACTCAGTCAGGATGAAAAACGCAAAGTATTGCAGGAAGATTTTGATATTCCAATGACTCATTCAATCGAAAGGGGGATTTCGTCAATGTGTAATCTCAGTGAAGGTATATGGCAGAGTGCCATGGAAAAAGGATGGGCAGAAGGCATGGAAAAAGGCATGGCAGAAGGCATGGA
>JAJBVE010000039.1:14902-20610 GCA_020859995.1 Clostridiales bacterium | reverse complement strand
AAAGGGCATGGAAAAGGGCATGGAAAAGGGCATGGAAAAGGGCATGGAAAAGGGCATGGAAAAGGGCTTAGCAGAAGGTGCCGAAAAAAATCTGCTTGAAAATATCCGCAGTCTCATGGTGACAATGAAAATAAATGCAGAACAGGCAATGGCAGCCCTTAGAATTCCTGAATCTAAATGGGCAGGATATGCCGCAAAGCTATAATTTCTCCAGTGAACTACCTATTGTCTGAAGCCAATAGGTAGTTCTTGCTTCAAATAATATTGTAAAGAGCGCCAGACAAAGATGCACGGTGCAAAGCAATCCGACCGAACTGAATTGGATTTAGTGAAATTGAGCCAAATTGAGGTGAATCATATGCTTCAGAATTTATATGAGAAGTATCAAAAATTACAGGATTACCTGAAAAGTCTCGGAAGCGCCGCCGTCGCTTTTTCCGGCGGCGTGGATTCTACATTTTTGCTGTATGCGGCGCAGGAGGCGTTGAAAGATCATGTGATTGCGGTAACGGCGTCCTCCTGCTCTTTTCCAAAAAGAGAGTTAGAAGAGGCGAAAGCCTTTTGCCGGGAGCATCACGTGCGGCACTTTGTTGTCGACTCGGATGAGCTGAATATCGAAGGCTTCCGGCAAAACCCTAAGAACCGCTGCTATCTGTGCAAACACGCACTGTTTGAAAAAATTCTTGCCCTGGCAAAGGAAAACCACATTGCGGCTGTCGCCGAAGGATCCAATATGGATGACAATGGGGATTACCGTCCGGGTATGCTTGCCGTAAAAGAACTGGGGATCGTCAGCCCGCTGCAGTATGCAGAGCTTAGCAAAGAAGAAATCCGCAGTCTATCCAGAGAATTTGGCCTCCCTACATGGGAGAAGCCATCCTTCGCCTGCCTTGCTTCGCGGTTTGTCTATGGAGAAACCATCAGCGAAGAAAAGCTGCGAATGGTTGATCAGGCAGAGCAGCTTTTGCTGGATCTGGGATTCCGGCAGGTGCGTGTACGGATTCACGGCAGCATTGCCCGAATTGAAATTCTGCCGCAGGAGTTTGAAAAACTGATGCCAGAAGAAGTGCGGCTGAATGTTTATGCAAAATTAAAAGAGTATGGTTTTTCCTATGTGACGCTGGATTTGATGGGATACCGGACAGGGAGCATGAATGAGACGCTGTAGCAAAAGGAGCAACAGACACTTATGGCATTATACGCAATCGGAGATTATCACCTTTCCTTCCAGGCCAATAAACCCATGAATCAGTTTGGCGCTGTCTGGCGAAAGCATGAAGAAAAAATCAAAAAGAACTGCAGCCGGCTGATCCGCCCGGAGGATACGCTCGTGATTACCGGCGACCATTCCTGGGGCAAAAATCTGGAGGAATGCCGCGAGGATCTGGCTTTTATAGAGGCATTGCCGGGCAGAAAGATCCTGCTTCGGGGCAACCACGATATGTTCTGGGACGCCAAAAAAACAGAACGGCTGAACAGAGAATATCAGGGACGGCTGGAGTTTTTACAGAACAACTATTATACCTACGAGGACTACGCTCTTGTCGGGACAAAGGGATATACCTTTGAGGGGCCGTTTTATCTCGATCGGAGAGGACGGATTATCGGTTGGGACGAAGAAAAAGAACTGCATGCAAAAAAGCTGGTTGACCGTGAGCTCGCCCGGCTGCAGCAGTCCTTTGACGCGGCGGCAGCGGACGGATATCAGAAATTTATCCTGTTTCTGCACTACCCGCCCACCAGTGTCCTTGAAAAGGAAAGCGCCTTTACCAGGATCGCAGAGCAATATCATGCGGAGCATGTCGTGTATTCCCACTGCCATGGGGAAAGCCGCTTTCACGACAGCATCCGCGGAGATTTTCATGGCAGCACCTATCACCTGGTATCCGGCGATTTTCTGAAATTTATGCCGGAGCGGATTTTGTGACCTTTCAATGCTTCATCCTGGACGGATGAAAGGAACCTCTGCTATTTCTCACGGGTTGGATATAGGGGTCCCAACCGCGGCTCCCACCCAAGGCCGTCATCATCCTCTGCGAAGTCAAATGTCTGTCAGGCTACGCCATAAGAGCTGCAAAGTGCCTGTGGCATCTACACTTCGCTCTCCGCTGCCGGTGGATATCTTATGGCTCCGGCTGCCTGGCCTGCTGCTTCGCGGGAGTAAAAATACGCCTACGGTTACGGCCGCCAATTGATGGCATATGTCCGTAACTGTTCTTGACATCCGTTATCACCGGTAGTATGATACTTCCAGATTTGAAAGTCGTAAAACAAAATTCCCGGAAAAAATCCATATAAACACTAATATTTTGCTTACACATCTGCTAACCACAGCCAAAAGAAGAAGTGAAGCAAAGAATCATTCATCCGCATGATTCTCCAGGAAAAGAGAGGTGTCGAAATGTCAAGACCAGTCAAATGCAGAACCATCTGCCGTTATCCCCAGACTCTGGAATTTATTCCGACCGGAAGCGAGCCAAGCAGCCAGGGAAAAAAAGAAGCGATCATCCTGACCGTAGATGAGTATGAGACCATCCGCCTGATCGACAAGGAAGATCTCTCTCAGGAGCAGTGCTGCAAACGGATGCAGGTTGCCCGGACCACCGTGCAGAAAATCTATGATTCTGCCCGCAAAAAGCTGGCCACTGCGCTGGTAGACGGCCTTCCTCTCAGAATCGAGGGCGGCGAATATCTGATCTGCAACGGCCAAAACCACTCCTGCGGCATCAGTGAATGTTATAAGCAAGAGCTTTACCAGACCTGGCATAAACCAAAAGACAGCTCCATTACAAGGATTGCTGTCCCCTATGAAAACGGCCGGATATTTCAGCATTTCGGCCGCGCGGCGCAGCTTAAGATTTATGACGTGAAGGAGGGAGCAATCACAGCCTCCGAAGTGATCCGGACCAACGGTCAGGGACATGGCGCGCTGGTGGAAATCCTGAACGCTCTGCAGGCAGACATCCTCATCTGCGGCGGGATCGGCGGCGGCGCACAGGCTGCACTCGCCTCGTCTGCCATCCGGCTGTATGGCGGTGTGACCGGTGACGCGGAATCCGCTGTAGAGGCACTGCTTGCCGGGACACTTGCTGCCGCAGATATACCGTGCAGCCATGGTGCGGAATCCTATTGTCAGTGAAGGTACTGAGCAGTTATGATTCAAAAAACCTCCTCTTGATTCGTTCCAGCAGACCTACCCTGGCATGCCCGGCGGGCGCAGTTCGACCGGCCGGAGCGGTTCGGCTCATCCGGGAGGCTGCCGCCTCCCACCGCCCTTCCTCCTGCTGAAGCTGTATGTACAAATTCTCCAATTCATCGCGGAGGATATCCGCAATCTCCAGCTTCAGCTTTTCATTCTGCTCTCCGACCGCCTCACTGACCAGGTCGCGCAGCATCATCTCAAACCGCAGGTAATTATCCGTCTCTGCAGAAGGAATTACCTCATATTCACTCCCGCCAGAAAAATCATCCGCTGGATTCAGCTCGTTTTCGGCCTCCGTTCCTTCCCGATTGTCCCGCATATCCGTACTCATGCTCCCATCCACGCAATCATCAAATGTCACATCCTCATCTGTGCTGACAAATCCGGTTTTTCGGTCATATACATGCTCCATCTGCACATCGTTCGCCTCGCCGGATACCTGCTCCGTCTGCGCTCCGACCTTCTCTCCGAATAAACGCTCCGGCCGAAAGCTCTCCTTTCCCTCTGCCGATTCATCCAGCATCAGGCGGATCGCTTTCAGCTGAATCCCCTTCTCCTTCAGTGTCTTCACCCGAAGGAACAATGCCAGATCCTCCTCACTGTAAATGCGGTGCCCTAAAGCAGTCCTTTTAATCGTTATTCCAAGCTCGTCTTCCCAGTACCGCAGCACATGGGAAGCGACTCCGGTCCTCTGCACCGCCTCCGTAACTGTGTAAAACTCCTGCTCAGCGCTTTCCTTCTCTCTCATCTTCAAATACACTCCCGATATTTCTGTCCGAACCATTTTCATTCGTATAGTCCGCAGTTATTTCTGCAGCAAAAAGTTAAAAGTTCATTCGCTATAACAAATATATGAGGGAACAAGCAAAAATAGAACCGTCGTAACTGTAAAGGTACTGAACAGTTACGAACCGTCTGCCAGACCTGTTGCTTCACAGGAATCAAAAAGGATGTGTTTCTATAGGTCGTTGCTTCGCGGGAATAAATAAGACAGCCGCCGATGCCAGGGGCGACTGTCTTTTCTGCATTACTTGTCTTTTCTACAATTACTTGGTTTTTCTATATTTCTTGGTTTTTCTATATTTCCTGGTTTTTCTACTTCTTCATATTCGCAAACTTCGTAAACCTCGGCAGCCATGCGAGCTCGACGGTTCCGATGGGGCCGTTTCTCTGCTTGGCGATGATGATCTCCGCCACATCCTTTTTCTGGGTGTCGTGGTTGTAATAATCGTCGCGGTAGATGAACATCACGACGTCAGCGTCCTGCTCGATGGCTCCGGACTCACGCAGGTCGGAAAGCATCGGGCGATGATCCGGGCGCTGCTCCACGGCACGGGAGAGCTGGGAAAGAGCTACCACCGGCACCTGCAGTTCTCTGGCGATTTCCTTTAAAGAACGCGAAATATCGGAGATTTCCTGCTGCCTGGAATCAGAGCGCCGACTGGCGGTCATCAGCTGGAGGTAGTCGATCATAATGATGTCCAGCTTGTGTTCGAGCTTGTATTTCCGGCATTTGCTGTGCAGCTCGGACACGGAAATACCGGGCGTATCGTCGATGATGAGGTTCGACTTTCCAATAACGCCGGCGGCTTCTATCAGGCTTGTCCAGTCGTTGTCGCTGAGATTGCCGGTGCGCAGTACCTGGGCGTCTACCCGGGATTCCATGGAGAACAGACGGTTGACCAGCTGCTCCCTGGACATCTCAAGGCTGAAGATCGCCACGGTCAGGTTGCTTTTGAATGCCATATACTCGGCGATATTCAACACAAATGCCGTCTTTCCCATGGACGGACGCGCGGCGATCAGAAGAAGATCCGACGGCTGGAATCCCGAAGTCTTATAGTCAAGATCGATAAATCCCGTCGCGAGTCCGGTTACGCTGCCTTTGGAGCGGCTGGCCGCCTCAATCCGGTCGAGCGCGTTGAGAACGATTTCCTTGATAGGCGTAAAATCCTCGCTTGATTTCTGCTGAAGCACCTGGAAAATCTTCTTTTCGGCGTCTTCCATGATCGCCTCCGTGCCTTCTTTTCCGGCATAGCTGGCAGCGGCAATCTCCTCGCAGACATGAATCAGGCGCCGCAGCTGTGCTTTCTCGGCAACAATCTGCGCATGTGCCCGGATGCTCGCCGACGTCCACACGGAGGTCATGATATCACGCACATATTCCATGCTGCTGATCTCAGGCGGCACATCCTTTTCCCTGAGGCGGTTTTGCACCGTGACCAGATCAATGGGCTTGTTTTCCGTGTGCAGCTCGACCATCGCTTCAAAGAGAAGACCGAACTGTTTCTGATAAAAGTCGTCCGGCACCAGAATCTCCGACGCGATCGTCACTGCGTCCCGGTCCATCAGCATCGCGCCGATCACGGCCTGCTCCGCCTCTGTATCATGCGGCATGACACGTTTTAACAGATTATCTTCCATGATATCCTTATTTCCTTATTTTTGTATTCCCTTGTACTCCTGTTTTTCCACCACATGTACCAAAATCTCGTTGGTTACGTCA
>JAJBVE010000039.1:0-14802 GCA_020859995.1 Clostridiales bacterium | reverse complement strand
GATACATTCTTGTAAACGACCGCCTTTATTTCTCCACTACATGTACCAGGATCTCGTTGGTTACGTCAGATACATTCTTGTAAACGACCGCCTTTATTTCTCCACTACATGTACCAGGATCTCAGTCGTCACCTTCGGGTGCAGCTTAACCGCCACCTGCGTCACGCCCAATGTCTTGATCGGCGCGTCCAACAGGATTTTCTTCTTATCAATCTCATGGCCGAGCTGCTTCTGAACCTCTTCGGCGATTTCTTTGGAAGAAACAGAGCCAAACACACGTCCTTTATCGCCCGCCTTGACGGACACCTGGATTTCTTTCCCGTTCAGCTCCTCACCAAGCTTTCTCGCTTCCTCCAGGTTTTCCTTCGCTACCTTCTCGGCGTTAGCCTTCTGCAGCTTCAGGTCGTTCAGATTTTTTCCGGTTGCCTCTTTGCCGAGTCCTTTCCGAAAAAGCACATTCCGCGCGTAGCTTTCGCTCGCCTCTACAATCTCTCCTTTTTTGCCAAGGGATTTTACATCCTGTAAAAGTATTACTTTCATAGCATATTGCTCCTTTCCTTAACATGAACACCAGATTTTATATAACATTCCATCATTGTGCGTCGCAAACTCCATATCCGGCTTTCCGGCTGCTATTACCATATTATATTGCTCCCTCTTTCGTCATCTGCGTCAGCACTTCTTTGAGCATCACCCGGGCCTGATCGGTGTCCACGCCGGTCAGCTGCGCGCCGGCGATATTAATATGGCCGCCTCCGCCCATGCGCTCCATGATAATCTGAACATTCACTTCGTCGATCGCGCGGGCACTGACATAGATTTTGTCGTTGTACTCTGTCAGCACAAACGACGCCTTGACTCCGATAATGTTCAACAGTTCATTAGCCGCCTGGGCGCCGACCACGGTCGGACTGTCAAGCCCCTGCGCCGGGCAGACGGAGATGGCATAGCAGTCCATATATAATTCTGCGTGCCGGACTGCCTCCGCCCGCGCCTTATAGGTCGCCATATCATTGCGGAAGACCTTACGCACTCTCGTCACATCCGCTCCGTTTCGGCGCAGGTACGCCGCGGCCTCAAATGTGCGCATACCGGTCTTCGTCAGAAAATTATTCGTATCAATAATGATGCCGGCGTAAATACAGTCCGCCTCATAGGGCTTCAGACGCACACCGTCTTCATAATATTGCAAAATCTCCGTGATCATCTCGCATGCGGAGGATACAGCCGAGTCAATATAGGACAATGCCGCGTTCTCGATCTTATCCGTACTCTGGCGGTGATGATCGACCACGACAATCGTTTTGGTCAGATACAAGAGTTCCTCGCACTCCACCATAGAGGGACGGTTCGTGTCCACTACCACCACGACCGTGTTCTCATTGGTCAGCTGGATGGCCTGCTCATGGCTGACAAAGACATCGTCCGCGTATTCGAGCGTATCTTTCAGCGAATTCACCCAGGGACGAATGCTGCCCGTAATTTCTCCCAGCACAATATGCACCGGCTTGCCAGATCGCATAGCCGCGCTGCAAACGCCGACGCAGGCGCCGAGGGAATCATTATCCGTATTCTTATGGCCCATGACGACGACCCGCTCCCGCGTGCCGATCAGCTCGCGGAGAGCCTGTGCCTTGACTCTGGCGCGCACCCGGGCGTTGCTCTCAGAGCGCTGTGTTTTGCCGCCGTAAAATGAAATCTTGTCCTGATCCTTCACTACGGCCTGATCCCCGCCGCGGGCAAGCGCCATCTCGATCGCGACATGCGCCGCGTCAAAATTCTCGGTATAATTCCCATTATCCGTACCTACACCAATGCTGATCGTCATATTCATGGAATTGCCAAGATTGACTGTCTTGACATCCTCCAGAAGGGAAAACCGGTCTTCCATCAGCGAATCCAGACTTACCCGGTTCATCACCAGCAGGTACTTGTCCTTTTCCAGATTTTTAATCAGGCCGCCCGCGGAAATAATATACTTGGTAATACGCCGCTCGACCAGCGCGCCCAGCATGGAGCGCCGCACATCCTCGACGCTGTCCATCGCTTCATCGTAATTATCGATATACAAAAGGCCGACCGCCGGTTTCTGCTCAAAATTTTCCTGTTTCAGATAAGTCAGCTCCGTGATGTCCAGGAAATACAGCACAATAATATCGCACATCTCTCCTTCGGTCTCGGCGACGTCTGCCCCTTCGAGCATCTCCGTGAGTGCCACCCGCTTCATCACTACCCGGTACCTTCGGTCGCCGTAATCAATCTCCGCGCTGGTTTCCTCCTCATCTTCAGGAAAACTCGCGGCAGTCAGCTCCGGAAAAACGGATGAAATGTTCTTATGACAGTCACTTCCGCGCTCCGTCATCTGACACAGCAGCTCGTTCATCCAGGCAAATCGCCCGTCCGGCAGCGCCAGGCCAAAAGGGATCAGCAGCCCATTGAGGAGATCCTTCTCCACACCGCCGAAGCGCTGTGAAAAATCAATAAGCTCCAGCAGCACTCTCGGTCTGTAATAAAAATCAAGCACCAGTATGGTCAGATAAAGTACCAGTGAAAAAACGCCGACGATACATCCCGCAAACGTGTCCACGTACAGCGTCCCTGCTGTCAGGAAAAGCAACAACAGGCAAAGCAGCACACACCAGTACCAGTGCCGCAAAAGTTTGCCGCTGTATCGCAGCTGCGCTTTATTCCCCGTCTTATCATTTTTCATGCTTCAAACTCCTTCCTCCACGCTCGCGGACAGCCGACGCATCATTACGGACAGTTTACCACAAAGTCAGCGCAAGGGGAAGTAAAAAATCACGTAATTGAGAATCGCTTCCTCTCAATCCCTATGGCTACGGCTGCATCCGGTACAAGCCAGACAATTCTTACGCGGCCCTGTGTACAATCGGATAGGGGAACGTCTTTCTCCCCTATCCGCCTGCGCGAGCCGGGTGCGGCTTTAGCCGCAAAACTCCCTCGCCGGGTTATGTCCACAATCTTTGATTGTGGATGCGGGCATCCCACGCTTCGCATGGGATATGCCTTGCCCGGCTCTGTGCATAAAAATACCCGCATACCATCACTGATATGCGGGTATTTTCACGTATAGGTAAAGGAAACTCTGTTTCTAAACTTTGTTTCTAAATACCCATCCTGAATCATCTCAATCGAATCATCTTAGTCCTGTACGTACGGCATAAGCGCAACATGGCGGGAGCGCTTAATCGCCACAGTCAGCGCGCGCTGATGCTTCGCGCAGTTGCCCGTGATTCTTCTCGGAAGAATCTTGCCTCTCTCGGATACGTATCTTTTCAGCTTGTTTACATCCTTGTAATCGATCTCATTGTTCTCTTTTCCACAGAACACGCAAACCTTTTTCCTTCTGCGGATGCCGCCGCTGCGTCTTTTCATCGGCGCATCGCCTCTGTCTTTATTAAATGCCATTGCTTTAAATCCTCCTGTTTCTCATCAATTGAACGGAAGCTCTTCGTCAATCCCGTCCGGGATATTCATAAATCCATCACCCGCGGATGCCTCTGACGGGGACGGTGCCGCTGCCGGCGCAGCTGGTCTGGAGTATCCGCCGCTCTGTCCCTGGGACGCTGCCTTGCTCTCCGCGAACTCCTGATCCTCCACGACTACATCGGTCGTGTAGACCTTCTGGCCATCTCTGTTCGTGTAACTGCCTGTCTGGATCCTGCCTGTGACCACGATCTTAGTCCCCTGGCGCAGGTATCTCTCAGCGAACTCCGCGCCCTTTCCAAATACCACACAGGTGATAAAGTCAGCAGTCTGCTGGTCATTATTTCCATCGCGGCGGAATCTGCGGTCTACCGCCAGTGTATATCTGGCATATGCCGAGGAATTCTCTCCCGCTGAGTAACGAACCTCCGGGTCTCTGGTCAGGCGTCCCATTAAGATGACTTTATTCATAATATATACCTCTTTTCGATCTTATGCACTGAATTACGCATCCTGTCTCACGCATAAGTATCTGATGACATTCTCCATGATCCGGATTCTCTTCTCGACTTCTGCCGGACATGTAGGCTCTGCATCAAAACGAACGAAGTAGTAAAAACCTTCACGCATCTTCTTGATCTCGTAAGCAAGCTTTCTCTTGCCCCACTCTTCTACTTCCGTCACAGTACCGCCGAACCGGGCAACCAGTTCTTTCACCTTTTCAATCGTAGCGGCTCTGTCTTCGTCTTCAAGCTTTGCGCTGACAACGACTGCCAATTCATACTTGTTCATGCTTCGTAGCACCTCCTTATGGACTTTTGGCTCCCTGACCGCGCGGCTCAAGATCAGTCCCACGCCGCGTCCTGCAGGAAACAAGGAAATATATCACAATTGCTGATTCTACCACAGGATTCCAGTGAATTCAAGCTTTTTTCTTCAATCCCCGCGCGTTTTTTTCCACAAGCTTCCGCGGAACCATGATCTGATGGGTGCAGCCCATACATTTCAGCCGAAAGTCCGCTCCGACGCGAAGAATTTCCCATTCCTGGCTGCCGCAGGGATGCTTCTTTTTTAATTTTACAATATCGCCCACTTCAAAATCCAAGTCTTGCTCCTCCTCATCCCTGCCTCAGTGATTTTCTCGTACCTGCCATTTTCCGCGACGCCGGTATCCTTCACATTTCTGGATTTCTGACATTGCACACATATTCAGCATCCGCATTCTGTGGCTTACAGAATTCTGCATCTTAGCCGCATTTTCTCCACAAATGCAGGATGCAGAATCCATCTTTACACATGCAGCGCCCCCAGTACGGTGCCGATCTTTTCCTGTATGAGCAGATCAGCGTGCCGGTCGCGCGGGGTCGGCGCCATGTTAATCACGACCAGATGCCGGCCCTGGAAGTAGTCAATCAGTCCGGCAGCGGGATAGACTGCCAGCGATGTGCCGCCGATAATCAGCACATCCGCTCTGGAAATATAACGGATCGAATCCTGCATCGTTTTCTGGTCGAGTCCCTCTTCATAAAGAACGACATCCGGCTTGATTAGCCCGCCGCAAAAGCAATGCGGCAGACCGTCTTCGCTTTGCAGCAATTCCTGCATCTGCTTTCCATCAAAACACGCGTGGCATCTCTGGCAGTAATTACGGTGGATACTTCCATGAAGCTCCAGCACCTTTTTGCTGCCCGCCTTCTGATGAAGGCCATCAATATTCTGCGTCACAACTGCTTTGAGCTTGCCGCTCTCCTCCAGCTCAGCGAGTTTTTTATGCGCCGCGTTCGGCTCCGCGTCCAGTATCAGCATTTTATCCCGGTAGAAACGGTAAAATTCTTTGGTCTGCCGCATAAAAAAGGTATGGCTTAGTATCGTCTCCGGCGGATAGTCGTATTTCTGATGATAAAGCCCGTCCACACTCCGGAAATCCGGAATCCCGCTCTCGGTAGAGACCCCGGCTCCGCCGAAAAAGACAATGTTGTTGGTCTTGTCGATAATCTGCTGCAGCTGTTCAATATTGCTCATCATTCTTACCCCCCATTCCCGCGCAGTTCTCATAAACCGCTTTGAGCATTCCGCTATTATCAATACCTGACTGCTTTGGCACATACCTCTGCGCAAGTTCCTCCGGAACAAAAACTCCCTGTTACTGATGGGACGAACTACTCTGACACGTGCATCCGCACTAACTTCTCTGGGACAGGAACTCCCTGCCGCGGATGAGGCGGACTACTTTGACGCGTACATCTGCACAAGCTTCCCCTGTACAACGAAACGGGTCGCCGAATCACCCGTACATGTAGAAAGCGTCACAACCTTATCGTCTGTGGAGATGGTTACACCGCTGTTATCTATCTCTGAATCTTCCATCGCCGTGTCGAGAAATTCCTGATATTCTTCGTCATCGGAAAAGGCCGTCTGGTAGGTCTGGCCCACTTTATTTACAACACGTGCCGAAAAGATCCGGTACTGATAGATGATATCTTCCGTAAAGATCCAGAAGTATTTGCTCTTATTATAGACCTCCTCATCCCGAAACTTTTTCAGAGAACCAAACATGGAGCCGTTTTTCATATTATGTCCGTAGATGACTGTATTCTGATCTGTAAAATCGCTGCTGTTCGCATAATTAACAAACAGGCACCCGGCAAAAAGATATTCCTGTTCTAAGGAGCGATGCAGGTAATAATCATTATCTTCCCCCTGCACAACCGGGTAGCTCAGGTCAAGCGCGCGGATTTTCAGCCAGCCCACGATGTCAGAATTTACTTCTTTGAGTGACGCAAAATCAATCGGATTGACCATAGTCGGAATGGTGACTTCTTCATTATTTACTTCTACAGTCATCATCTCGCGGCCGCTGACGCTCTGAGGTCCCTCACTCTCAAACGCTTCCTCCAGCGCATCCAGGTCTTCCGTCTCCTCCGTCTCGTCGGTCGCCGCCGCATAAGTGGCGGCAATACTGGCGTATTCTTCATCTACCTTCTGATACTCCTGGTAATAGCCATAAAGCTGATATCCGGCAAAGACAAACACGCCGAATGCCACGACCATCACAATCAGGCTCAGTACATCGCCGACCCTGCTTCGTTTTTTGCGCGGCTTTTTGCCGGAACCATTACCATTGTAGTACCGGACAGGATACTCATCTTCCTGCCGGTCCCCGTTTTTGCCGTTTCTGCTTTTCTTTCCCATTGTTTTCCCCCTTTGCGGTCTGTGCGTCTACTGGTATATTCACAATAAAACGCGTATTTTTGCTGTCGCTTACCGCTGATATTGCTCCGCCGTGCAGCTCTACGATCCGTCTCGCGATCGCCAGACCCAGCCCGGCACCCCCTGTTTTACTTGATCTGCCGTCATCCACACGGTAGAACTTTTCAAAAATCATCTCCAGCTTTTTCTGCGGGATCTGCGGTCCCTCATTCGTAAAGACAATGGTGATTCCTCCATTTCCCCCTCGTGCCTGAATCAGGATCTGGGAACCCTCGTTTCCATACGCGGCCGCGTTTTTCAGCAGGTTGTCAAATACACGCGCCAGCTGCTCCGGATCTCCCCGCATGAGCAGCCCCTCCTGGACATCGACCACACAGGTCATGCCCTTTGCATTTAAAAGTCCATAGTTTTCATCCTCCAGCTGCTCCAGCATGATGGAAAGATTGATTTCCCGCTTTTCCAGCACAATATCCTGCGCGTTGAAACGGGTGATCTCAAAGAATTCATTCATCAGCTCTTCCAGCCGGATCGCCTTTTCCAGCGTGATATGCGTGTATCTCTCGCGCTCTTCCTGCGGCATTTCCGGATGCTCATCCAGCATAGTCAGATACGCGGTCACAGAGGTCAGCGGTGTCTTTAGATCATGCGCCAGACAGACAACCATCTCATTTTTGCGCTGTTCGCTCTCCACTGCCTGCTGCGCGCGCCAGGAAAGACGGCGGCGAAGCTCATTCATCTGCTCGGCCATCGGCTCCAGCTCACCCGGAAGCACGATGGGCTCCGGCGATTCCGAAAGAACCATATCCAGTCCGTCGCTGACACTGTTCAGATCACGCATCATCCGGCCCAGCGCCAGCAGGAAAAAAATGAAAAACATCAGAAAGAAGCCGCCCAGCACGAACAGCATCTTTCCATTTACCAGCAGCCGGGTATACACTGCGGCCGCATACTCCGCCGACATGCCCAGCTTCTGCAAAACTTTCAGCACCAGACTCTGAAACGTCTCCTGTCCAATCCCCTGAGTAAGAAAGGTCAGAAGTCCGTAACCTGCCGCTACTGCCAGAATACTGATCAGCGCGGCACGCAGAGCCATATTTCTTCCGATTTTTCCATATCTGTTTTTCAATTTCTCACCCGATTCTCCCTGTTCATAACGCGCGGTTTTTCGAGAACACCTGTTTGCGGGCTTTCCGCGATCTGTTTCCATTCCAGTCTTATTGCCGGCTCCTGGCCGTCTGTTTCTCCATCATATATCCCTTTTCAGGAATTTATTTGTCAATTTTATATCCGACGCCCCAGACAGTTTTAATAAAATCGCTTTTCCTGTGGCCGTCTCCCATCTTCTCGCGCAGATGGCGGATATGAACCATCACGGTATTATTGCTGTTTTTGAAGTATTTTTCCTTCCAGATCTGCTCAAACAGCTGCTCGGAGCTGATGACCTTCCCGCGGTTTTCACACAAAAGCCAGAGAATGTCGAACTCAATCGGCGTAAGCACCAGCTCCCGTTCATTAAATACACACTCGTGTGTGTCGCGGTTCATCAAAAGACCGCCAAAGTCAATGATGTTGTCCGGCAGATTGCCGCCGCTCTCATTGTATTTTGTATAACGGCGAAGCTGCGCCTTGACTCGGGCGACCATCTCCAGCGGATTGAACGGCTTGGGGATGTAGTCGTCCGCTCCGAGCGTAAGACCATTGATTTTGTCCGTATATTCTGTCTTCGCGGTCAGCATAATCACCGGAAATGTATAGCTCTCACGGATCTTACGCAGCACCCGGAAGCCGTCAATATCCGGAAGCATCACGTCCAGCAGAGCCAGATCCGGCGGTGACAGCGCAATCCGGCTAAGTGCCTCGCGCCCGGAATAGGCCAGCTCCACCTCATACCCTTCATTGCGCAGGTAAAGCCCGATCACCTCTGCGATCTCTTTTTCGTTGTCCAAAACCAGTATTTTGCTCATGAAAACGCGAACCCTTCCGAAATATAATAATCGATGCAAATCATTACCGCTGCCTTCTGTGTCTCTGTACATCCTGACAAACATGGCCAGTCGTTCTGACTGCGTCTACCCACGTAAAATATAAACCATACCAAATCACAACACGTTCGCCGCTGTCCGTGTTCCCTGCGTAAAAGACAGGCACTACCGAATTACAACAGGCTTCACAAACAATGATTGCAACAGCCGCGCGGCAGTATTTTCGCGAAACACGGATTTACTGCAGATTTCCCACTGTCCGCGGGTACGGCAGCACATCGCGGATGTTGGACATTCCGGTCAGGTACATCACGCAGCGCTCAAAGCCAAGGCCAAATCCGGCATGGCGGGTGGAGCCGTATTTGCGCAGGTCTACGTAATACGCATAGTCCTCGGGCTTCATCCCCAGCTCCGCGATCCGGCGGGTAAGGATCTCCAGATCGTCCTCTCTCTGGCTGCCGCCGATGATCTCGCCGATGCCCGGCACCAGGCAGTCCATCGCGCGCACGGTCTTCCCATCCTCGTTCAGCTTCATATAAAATGCCTTAATTTCCTTCGGATAATCGGTGACAAACAGCGGACGCTTATAAATCTGCTCAGTCAGATAACGCTCGTGCTCCGTCTGCAGATCCGCTCCCCAGGAAACCTTATATTCAAATTTGTCATTGTGCTTGCTCAAAATCTCCACTGCTTCGGTGTAGGTAATCCGTCCGAAATCCGAATTGAGCACATGATTCAGCCTCTCGAGCAGCCCCTTGTCCACAAAGGAATTGAAAAACTGCATCTCCTCCGGCGCATTTTCCAGCACATAGCGGATGATATATTTGATCATGCTCTCGGCAAGAGCCATGTCGTCCTCCAGATCCGCGAACGAAATCTCCGGCTCAATCATCCAGAACTCCGCGGCGTGACGGGCTGTGTTAGAATTCTCCGCACGGAAGGTCGGCCCGAAGGTGTAAACATTCCGAAAGGCCTGCGCGAAGGCCTCCACGTCCAGCTGCCCGCTCACGGTCAGATTGGTCTGCTTGCCAAAGAAATCCTTTGAAAAATCGACTGCGCCCTTGTCGTCGCGCGGCGGATTGTCCATATCAAGCGTCGTCACCTGAAACATCTCGCCGGCGCCTTCACAGTCACTGGCCGTGATCAGCGGCATATGCACGTAGACAAACCCCCGCTCCTGGAAAAAGGTGTGAATCGCGTACGCGATCAGGGAACGCACGCGGAACACGGCCTGAAAGGTATTTGTCCTCGGGCGCAGATGCGGAACCGTACGCAGATACTCCATCGAGTGGCGCTTTTTCTGCATCGGATAATCCGGCGTCGACGCGCCCTCCACCTCCACAGAGGAAGCCTGAATCTCAAACGGCTGCTTCGCGTTCGGTGTCGCTACCAGCGTCCCCTTCACAATCACGGCCGAGCCGACATTGAGCTTCGAAATCTCGGCAAAATTAGCCAGCTGGTCGGAATATACGATCTGAAGCGTCTCAAAAAACGTGCCGTCGTGCAGCACAATAAATCCAAAGGTCTTTGAATCACGGATGCTGCGCACCCATCCGCCGACCGTAATCTCCTGTCCGATATAGCTGTCCCGGTCGCGGTACAATTCTTTAACTGTAGTAAACTGATGATCCATAATGGCTGTCCCTTTCTAGTCTGTTTCATTTTTTATATTGACATACCTGTTTCGACATATGCCGTAAAACAGCCTGACTCGGCTGTTCTGTATTCAGACATAACCGATAACAGCTGCCGTTCCCCATTTATTCCGATTATACCCATTTTGTCCCAAGTACGCAAGAGCGAACCCCTTCATGCTTTCTTAATTATTTTGTAAAATATTGATAACGGGTACAGAGCAATCCATAATATCATGCGCTTTAGCTAAATCATATTCTCGTAAAATCTTGTAATCCGGGATTGTATCTGCTATTCTTTTCTCCGGAAATACAACAGAGCGGAAAATTTTTCACTATATGCAACAGAGCCATCGGATTTTTACACTATATATACAGAACCGGTTTTACAGCGTCCGCGCGCCTCACCCGGAAGAGGACGTGCGGATGCCAGATCAGCTCCCTGTCAAAGCGGCAGGAGGAGGAAAACGTATGATTCAGAATGCAAAACTTATCAGACAGGCGCAGTCCGGCGATGTACACGCCTTTGCCCTGTTGTACAAACAAATTTACAAGGATTTATACCGCTTCGCTCTCTATACGCTCCGGCATGAGCAGGACGCGGAGGATGCCGTCAGCGAGACCGTGACAGACGCGTTCGCGCAAATTGGCTCCCTGCGGGAGACGGAGGCATTTTCGGCGTGGATGTTTCGGATTTTATCCAATAAATGCGCCCGCAGAATCCGATCCCGCTCCAATTTTCAGGAAGAGCTGGACGAATCCATCCCGGCTCCCCAAAAGGATCTGGAGGCGCAGATGGATACCCGGTCTGCGTTCGAATCCCTGTCGTCCCAGGACCGGCTGATCCTGTCCCTGAATCTTTTTGCCGGTTATTCGAGCCAGGAGATTTCAGACACGCTGGGAATGAACCCGAACACCGTCCGCTCACGGCAGAGCCGGGCATTAAAGAAGATGCAGCAGATGCTGGGAGGTCAATGCGATGAATGATGATAAAAATCAGGCTGCGAACAATGTAGCAAAGCAGGATAAAGAACTCGCTGCGGGCAGTGGCGAAAGCATGCAAAAGAATATCGACAGAAGTATGAGTAAAAATATGGATAATAATAAGAATAGTAATATTGATAAAAATAATGACAAAAGCAGTGACAGCACTGAAAAGGATTTCCTGCGGGAAATAAAAGAAGACGCGCAGCAAATCACCCCGCCGGAATCACTCTCCCCGGAAGCGGTGGAGCAAATGCTGCGAAAGACGCAGCAAACAGGCCGCCGCGGAATCTCACGTCTTGCCCTGCGTCTTGGCAGTCTGGCAGCGGTCTTTGTCCTGGCATTTGCCGTGGTCGGACTGACCGGTCGTATCTCCAGAAACAGTTCCTTGCAAAGCGGGGGCACCGCCCAGACGGAGACGGACGGGATTGTCACGGTGCTGCTGGATGAAGATGAAAATATAATAGATGGCGGATATGCCGGGGCCGCAGCAAGCGGCGGCGCCAGTGATAACGCATCTGTCAGTGAAAATGTCAACGTCAGCGAAGATGCGAGCGCCGATGAGGCTGTCGGAACCGACGGGGATGCAGTCGTCAATGAGAATGCCGATACCGACGCCGTCGCAGTCGCCAATGAGAATGCCGATACCGACGCCGTCGCAGTCGTCAATGAGGATGACGGAACCGACGAGTCAGAACTCACGGCAGAGGATACCTTCACCTACGCCTCCAGCTACGAAGAAATCTACGACGCTCTCTATGAAATCTCCTACCGCAACAGCGTGGCGCGGGCTCTGGGCGGCATCATGATGATTGACGGTGACATGATGATAGAAGACGCGGAAGTTACGGACGGCTCAGCCAGCACGTCCGGCAGCTCTGACAGCGGATCTGTATCGGGGGACGCCTCCGCCAATTCCTCCACTGCTTCTTCTGAGGCGTACTTTTCCTCGGATGCCAGCGCGGCCGCAACAGACAGCGCAGACTCCGCCACAGGCGAGGACATAGTGGAAGAAGCCGAAATAGATTATGCAGCAGAGGACGATGACACAGATGCAGCTGTATCTGGCGACGGCGCGGACTATTCCACCACAAATGTCCAGGAATACGGCGTGGACGAAGGCGACGTGGTGAAAACCGACGGTTCATACATTTACATTCTGCGCGCGGATGGCGAATTTCTGATCGTCAGCGTAGACAGCGAAAATGAGAACAACGGAGAAACCGCCCTCGTAAGCCGCACTTCTTTGGAAAGCGGCAACGAACTGACGGTAAAAGAGATGTATGTAGACGGCGATGTTTTAAGCATCATTACCAGAGAGTACGTCACCTCTCTGGTAGAAAATGAGGACGGCACCTACTATACCACCTCCGCCAACCTGACCGTGCTCTACACCTACGACATCAGCGACCGTGAAGAGCCGGTGCTTGCCGGTACCGTGACACAAAGCGGCTATTACAGCGATTCCCGCAAGGCAGGCAATTATATTTACCTGTTTTCCACCTGGTATCCTTCCGTGGGAGACACGCTCGATGACAGCACCATCTCTCCCCTTCTGAATGGAAAAAAGGCCGACGCGGGCAGCTATTATCTGCCGGAGACGCTGACAAGCACAGAATGCCTGGTCATCAGCTCTGTGGATGTCACTGCGCCGTCCGCGTTCGTGGATAATAAGGTCCTTGTCTCGGGTGGAGATGATTTCTACGTAAGCCAGGAAAACATTTATATCGTAAACGAAAACTATGAGCATTCCAACACCGTCACCGAGATCACGAAATTTCACTACGAGGATGGGAAAATCACCGGCATCGCCGCGGGCTCCGTGACCGGCTATCTGAATGATTCCTTCTCGCTGAATGAATATGACGGCAATCTGCGGGTCGTGACGACCTACTACGGCGATAATCTCTCGCCCACAGCCAACGTGACAGACTGGACCGAGCACAATGCGCTCTATATCCTGAGCGAGTCCATGACACAGCTGAGCGTCCTTTCCGATCTCGCCGAAGGGGAGACGGTCCGCTCCGCCAGATTTCTGGGCGATACCGGCTATTTCGTCACCTTCCGCCAGACAGACCCTCTTTTCTCTGTCGATCTGTCCGACCCGGAAAATCCCCAGGTCCTCGGAGAGTTGAAAATCAGCGGTTTCTCGTCCTACCTGCATTTTTACGGTGACGGCCTGCTGCTCGGGCTCGGCTACGAGGCGGATGAGGACACCGGCACCACCACAGGACTGAAGCTGTCCATGTTTGACATCTCCGATCCATCCAACGTAACGGAGGTCGCGAAATACGTCATCGACGGCATCACCTGGTGCTCGTCCTTAAACAACTACAAATCCATCCTGGCAGACGCGGGGAAAAATCTCATCGGATTCTACTGCGAGGATCGCTACTTCCTCTTCTCCTACGACGAGGAGGAAGGCTTTGTACAGGAGATGATCTACGACTTTTATGCCGACCGACTCTCCGGTGAAGCGGACAGTGACACCATGCGCGGACTCTACATCAGCGACACACTCTACCTGGCGGGAAGCTCCTTTGTCATCAGCTTTGATATGGATGACAGCTTCACAAAAACGCAGGTACTTACGATGGAATGACTCCCGGCGCAGTCCGTGTGCATATATAGCAAATGGCGTAACGAACCTTTTCAAATGTACCTGTACGAGCATGGACAGAAACCATAGTTATTGCTTAAATCATTTTCCCGGAACAGGCCATACGAACCTGTTCCGGGAAAGTCAAATATCCGTGCCAGCTTCTTTTGCTTACTCTTCACCAACCTCCGAACAATACTTTTTCAGCATCCATATCAGATACAGTGGCAGACTGACCGTATCGGTCTGTTCAACAATATTGTCTCCTATATTTTTCATGGAGAATTTAAACCCAATCCGCGGCGCGTATCTTTTGCAAAATAATTGATAGCTTTTTGCCCGCGTGTTAAGCTGTGCCTTCGCCTCCACCGGAATGATCTTATCTTCATATTCGAACAGGAAATCCAGCTCTGCAGTATTTCCGGAACGCCAGAAATAGGGATGAATTCCCTGGGTAATCAGCTCTGTCAGTACGTAATTTTCTGTAAAAGAACCTTTGAAATTTCGATATAAATCCGAGTCTTCCAGAATCGTTCTCCAGGAGACGCCTGATTTTTTTCGCAAAAGACCTATATCTGACAAAAAGACTTTAAAATACGTTGCATTTGCGTGAAAAGACAGCGGGAGCTCCGGATTCGATACCATTTCCAGTCGATACACAAGGCCTGCATCCGTCAGCCATTCCAGGGCATCCTCAAGCTCTGCTGACCTTTTACCGGCTTTTACATGCGAAAAAATAAATTTATTATTCTCTTTCGCAAGCTGTTGGGGTATGGATTCCCATATCCAGCCAAGCTTTGGCACATCCAGGATGGGAGCATACTTCGCAAAATCCCCGGCATAATCCTCCAGAATGTCACTCTGGATTTTCTCCACCTCTTCAAAATTATGATATTCAATCCAGCTTTGTACTGCTTCAGGCATTCCCCCCACAATATAGTAATAT
>JAJBVE010000003.1 GCA_020859995.1 Clostridiales bacterium | reverse complement strand
TGGAAAAAATCGGGAATTCGTGCAGGCTTCAGCTTTTTATTCTTTGCCGCTGTATTCTGTGAATCTTTGTTGTAGTACCTATTATTTTGTGTTAAGATAGCCCCATTTATGAAGAAAACAGTGGCTCCAGGGAGCTGTATAATATAATTTTAAAGCGTAATACGGACGGCCAGGTAAGAATGATATTATTATGTCCAGAAGGAGGAACAAAATTTTTATGGATGGAGAGACACGATTAGCAAGAGTTCGTTCCTTTATAGAGGAACGTGACTGGAATTATAATTATGCGGAAGAAGACGGCTGTGGAAGCATAGATTTTGAATACCGCGGTCTTGCCTATCATATATATTGTCCGTGATTTGCGAAGCAAATCATGGACGTAGGCCGAGCCATTGCGCGTAAGCGCAATTTGGAATGGCGAGGCTTTCCTTGTATCTGGGAATTTGAGGATGGTGAGCGCGGCGTAGAGACAAATCTGCGCCACGGCGGACGCAACGAAGATATTTTTGGAGATTACGAGAGCGAGATTCTGGAGATTATGAAAAACTGGTAATAGGAGAGGGACATGGAAGCCAAAGATTTTTTGCATCTGTTCATTGACAAAACAAGGCCGAATCTACTGGTTCGGGAAGTAGATGCGCGCAGAAATAGCGACTGCCGGACTTTGTATGAGGTCTATACAAAAGATGAGCCGACATTTACAGATATTGTAAACAAGGCAATCATTCACGACATTGTGAGCAGATTATTGGACGAATACTTGCGGGATGGGTATACCAAAGGCATCCAGCATGAATATTTCAGGATAGACACTGTAGGCTGGGTTGCGAAATATCTTGATATTGATGCAGAAACCGCAAAGCGGACGGGTCTGAACCGGCATCTGTGGGATCTGAAAATTGCAGTTGAACATGAAAACAGTAAATGGGACTGGTCGGACGAAGCAATCAAGCTGCTTCATGTGCGTTGTCCGCTAAAGGTGATTATCAGCTATAACTATTGCGACTGCAGAGATACAGGAGAATATTCTGACTGCAGCAGGCTTTACCACATAGCAGAGTGGATGGAGATGATGGAGGCATTCCGTAACAGCAAGGATAACCATGAAGAATATCTTGTCATTATCGGAAATGGAGAAGGGATTTTGAAAGGCGCGGACAGGAATTGGATGAACAGCAGCCGGAATTAAATAGATTTTTCAACAGTAGCTCAAATCTAAAATAAGTATTAATATGAGAAATCATGATTGACGAACGCCAACTGGTACGCTATATTCCGTATAATAAGCTTATTATATATATTCCGACACAGAAGTTGATGCTGCTGCATCAATTGAACCGGAAAGAAAAGCAGCACAGGAAGTCAGCGATGGGAAAAACCGACTCCTGTAGATTCTGAAATGCTTCAACTGGGGACGTTTCATTATGTGACTGAAGAAGAGTTCAATAACATTTTAAAGGAACGGTGAGACATGAGGCTTAATCCAAAGCTGAAAGAAAAAATTATGGAGTCGCTTTCAGCGGTTCTTCCGGTTACCGGAATTGTGCTGGCTTTAAGTATCCTGATTGTGCCGCTTGATCTGGGGACGACTGCAGTTTTCCTGGTCGGGGCGGTGCTGCTGGTGATTGGCATGGGCTTTTTCCAGCTAGGAGCGGAGATGGCAATGGAACCGCTGGGAGATGGCGTCGGGGTGCAAATTGCGAAGACAAGGAAAATCATCCCTGCTATCGTGATTGGATTTGCAATGGGAATGCTGATCACTATATCGGAGCCGGATCTGCAGGTGCTGGCGGAACAGGTGCCGTCTATCCCAAACATGACGCTGATCCTGACGGTTGCTGTCGGAGTGGGGATTTTTCTGGCACTTGCAATTTGCCGTATTCTGTTTAAAATCAGTTTATCAACGATCCTAATCGTGGTGTATCTGCTTTTGATGGTGCTCGCGTTTCTGGTGCGGGAGGATTTTCTGGCGGTGGCGTTTGATGCGGGCGGAGTTACGACCGGTCCGATGACGGTGCCGTTTATTATGGCGCTGGGTGTCGGTCTGGCATCCGTGCGAAGCGATAAGGAGGCAGCCGAGGACAGCTTCGGTCTGGTCGCGCTCTCCAGTGTGGGACCGGTGGCCGCAGTTTTGCTGCTGGGGATATTTTACCATCCGGAATCAACGGAATATACAGTGACTGAGGTAGCGCAGGTGGAGACGACACGGGATGTGCTGGTGGAGTTCCTGACCGGCCTGCCGCAGTACATCAGAGAGGTACTGGTTTCCCTGCTTCCGGTGGTGGCGGTGTATTTTCTGTTTCAGGCTTTGACACATCGTTACCAGAAAAGTGAACGCAGGCGTATTCTGGTCGGATTTGTATATACCTATATCGGGCTGACTTTATTTCTGTGTGGTGTGAATATCGGATTTTCTCCGGTCGGTACTTATCTTGGCAGTGAGATCGCTTCAGGTCATATGAAATGGATTCTGGTTCCTGTCGGGATGCTGATTGGTTATTTTATCGTGAAAGCGGAGCCGGCAATCCAGGTACTGGGACGGCAGGTTGAGTCCGTGACGAACGGTGCCGTTTCAGAAAAGGCAATGAATACCTGTATGTCGGTCGGCGTTTCCATCAGCGTGGGCCTGGCGATGCTGCGGATTCTGACCGGCATACCGATTCAGTATATTCTGGTTCCGGGATATCTGATTGCATTCCTGCTTTCGCGTATCGTTCCGAAGATGTTTGTCGGTATCGCATTTGACTCCGGAGGTGTGGCCAGCGGCCCGATGACGACGACCTTTTTACTTCCGCTGAGTCTTGGTGCGTGCCATGCCCTCGGCGGAAATATTATGACGGATGCCTTCGGTGTGGTGGCTCTGGTAGCGCTCACGCCGTTGATTGCGGTACAGATCATGGGATTACAGTACAAATATAAAATGAAAAAGATGCAGCAGATCGCTGTCGATACAGGCCTGGATGAGGAAGAGATGGACGATATTCTGGATTTTGAGGAGGACGAAGAAGATGACAGAGAAGATGGATGACCGGATGAAGGAAAGGCCGGCACCAGGGTCAAAACCGTGTATCCGCATGCTGTTCGTAGTCACATCACCGAAGCTTGCGCAGAAGGCGGAATTGATGTTTGAGGCAGGCCATGTACCTCTGGTATACCGCTCCTATGGGCGGGGGACGGCATCCAGCGAAATGATGGATACGCTGGGACTTTCCGATGTGAACAAATGCGTTCTGATCTGTATGCTGCCGAAGGTATTTGCGGATGAACTGCTGAAAAAACTGCGGAAACAGCTGCGACTGGGACTGGTGAACACAGGGGTGGCTTTTACTGTCCCGATTTCCGGGACCAACGGCAGGATGTTGAAGCTGATTGAACAGATTGAAAAGGAAGAAAACAGAGACAGTGACGACAGCGCAAAAAGGAGTGAAATGAAAATGGAAGAGAGCACCTATGCACTGATTATGGCGATTGTGGACCGCGGCTATAGTGAAACCGTTATGGAGGCGGCCAGACCCAAAGGAGCTACGGGCGGCACTGTAATCAACAGCCGCCGGGTCGGAACCGAGGAGGCGATGCGTTTCTGGGGGATTTCTGTACAGCCGGAAAGGGAACTGGTTCTGATCCTGGCTGACCGCAGCGAAAAGAAGAGTATTATGAAGGCAATTGGTGAAAGCTGCGGGATGCGTTCAGAGGCACACGGCGTGGTGATGTCGCTGCCGGTGGACAGTGTTGTGGGGTTGGATTAAAAGAATAGAATTAAATGAAGCTTTTCTTTATTGAATATATCATTTATTGGACAAATGACCAAAATCACAGAATCATCGTTTCTTAGCTGCCTGAAGAATAAAAAATTCATAAACAGCTGGTATAAACAAAAGAGTAATCCGTTAACCCTCTGCAGGGTGACTCTGGCCACGCGCAGGCAGCGGACTTGATGCCGAGACGCTTATGAAACTATATTTTCTGGAATCCGTAAAGAGAAAATGAAGACTATATAATAACCAGATGAAGAACCTCCAACCGCAAACAAGTTGGGGGCTTTTCTTTACCATCATAATAGTTGAACAAATCTCATATCCCTTACCTGTTAAGGGCGCACTTCTATATTCTTACGGATATATTGTGCGATCTGCGACGCTTCCCTCGTTCCTGCAGACAGTTCCTGTGCAGCAGGAACTGTCTGCAGGAACGAGGGTGGGACCCCGAATCCAGTATTGTGTGAATCGTGTTATTAAATTGGAGCAGCGCAGCCGCAGTACGATTCGAATAGCTAAATTTGAAATTTTTTTCTTATACAGGAAACTTTTTGGCCTCCTCATACGTCTAAAAGATGTAAACTGTTACAACAGATATTCATGAATGACTGAAACAGGAAAAATTTAGGAATTATGAAACAGCACAGTTATGATTTTGAAAGACGGTAGAAACCATACTGTCCTGGACAGGTAGAAAGGAACAAAACATATGACAAAAGAACAGCTGGGGAGCCTGATTCTTGCTTCAGAGGATTCCCTGTATCATGTAGCAAAGACTTTGCTGCGGGAGGATGCGGACTGCGCGGACGCAATACAGGAAGCGATTGTAAGTGCTTTTACGAAGCTGCACACACTCCGCAGAGACGAGTATGCGAAAACATGGCTGACCAGAATCCTGATTAATGAATGCTATGATATCCTGCGAAATCAGAAGCAGCTGGTTTCTATTGAGGAACAGGCCATGCCGGACTGGGAAGCATCGAAAGGGGATTACTCGGATTTGTATGAGGCATTGGAAACGCTGCCCGAAGAGATGCGGATCTGCGTAACGCTTTTCTACATGGAAGGATACAGCGTCCGGGAAATCGCATCCATTCTGGAAGTAAACGAGAATACGATAAAGACCCGTCTTTCGAGGGCAAA